>CAYLSY010000082.1:0-9121 GCA_964386275.1 uncultured Hyphomicrobiales bacterium | reverse complement strand
CTTTTCCATAGTAAACAATTTGGCACGGAGTTTTCTGAAAAAAAAATCAACTAAATAATTAATACGGCATCCTGAGTAAAAAATCCAGTGCTGGAGCGCAAGATGGCATCTTCAACTGGCGCTTCGTTCCGCTAAGAACGACTATACTTCAGAACTATCATAATGTTATTTCTTCCAAATCCAACATCAGTATTACCTTACCATCGATATTTGCAATATTTTTTATGTATTTCGATGATTTGTCTGTATTCGGCTGTATTTGAGCATCTTCTATGCTGATAATTTTATCAACATTGTCAGCTTTAATCGCAAATTGATTACCCTTTGTGTTAATGATTACCGAAAGTTCCCTGTGACTCTCGTGAAGCACTCCATCAATATTCCTAAAAAGTGTCAGCATTTCATTTAATTCATTCAACCTGACCTGTTCAATTCTCTGTATAGCTTGCTTCGAAAGCCCCTGCTCGACCAATCCTCTGATTTCTATGCCTAACTTATGAATTTGCTTATGAGGTTTGTCAAATTGACGAATGTAATCAGCTAAGCCCAAATTATCGGTACGAAAATTATCATACCATCTGCCGAAAGCGCAGGCATGAGGGTCGGTAGTCAGCTTAAACTCACGATTTTCATTGACCGATGCTATAAGTTCGTTTATCCAATTGAGGTGGTCTTGTTCTCGTTGTTTAAGCATTATTATCAATTCCTTATCGCCTTCGTAAAGAGATGGCAAACCAAGCAATAAGCGTGTATCGATTAGTGGAAGTGAGTTGTTCCTGTCCATTATTACGCCGGAAATGTATGGCTTGGAATCTGGCACAGGAGTAACTTTTGGTAAAAGTCCGATTTTACTGACATAAGTCAATTTAATTCCATAACTTACATCACCTAAACCTATAATCATATACATCGACTCGAAGTCGTTTGACAAATCATCGTCAAGTTCTTCTTCGTCAAAGTAATCTTTGAAATCATCGTTTATCATGTTAACGCGTCTGAATTAATATATAAATTCTTGAAAAAAAATCAACATGTAAACTAAGAAAAAAAAATGAATCAATTTTCATTGATAATACCTAATAATATTTCTGTAAAATTTGTGTGAAATTCTGATACCAGCATGGAATGAATATAATTACCCTAAATATTTAAATAGAAATTCCATATTTCATAGAAATTTATAAATGAACCATTTAAAAAGTTGCCCTTTTTCAACCTTTGAAAAATTGGGAAGGGGGAATTTCTTGTATGGCAGCCGCCATCCTAAATACTTGCATCATCTAATGAAAAATCTAGGATTATATTAACTTAGTATTTCAACAGACTCCTATAGCTTTTTTTTAAATTGTTGAGTTGAAATTCGTTTTTACGATTAATGAAAAAATTTTAGTGATGCAACTATTTTTTTAATTCACACTGTTTCTACTTTGCAATGTTACAATCACCATCTCATTTTTTATTAATTTTGTAAAAAATATCAACTATAAGGTAAAGGATAAGCCATGGAACCTCAAGAAAGAACTACACTGGAGCAGAAAATCAACGAAGCTCTGAAAGAAGCCATCAAATCCGGCAACAAGCACCGAATCGAAGGGCTGCGCTCAATTCGCGCCGGCATAATCGAATTCAACAAAAGCGGCGCAAATCGCCCAATGACCGAAGAAGAAGAGCTAAAGCTGCTTCAGAATCAAGCCAAAAAACGCCGCGAGTCAATCGAAATCTACGAAAAAGCAGGTCGCATCGACTTGGCTGACATCGAAAAAGGCGAACTCGCCACTATTGAAGCCTTCTTGCCCAAGCAGCTCGACGAAGACGAAATACGCGCCCAAGTCAAGGCAATCATCGCCCAAAGCGGCGCCGCAGGAATGAAAGACATGGGCAAGGTCATGGGACCCGCAATGAAAGCCCTTGCCGGACGCGCCGACGGCAGAGCCGTGCAAACAATTGTTAAAGAAATTTTAAGCGCTACAGAATAATGGAAATAATTGAAAATGCACCTTTGGACGCAATCCAAATCGAGACTTTGAAGGAATTGGAATTTCCTCATGTACTCGAAATTATTAAGAAATTTTGCTTTACTGCGCATGCCAAAGAGCTGATTATGGCTCTTCTGCCGAATGACGACACGGAATATTTGCGTTACCAGCATAATCTTATCGACGAAATGATTGAGCTGAAAACCGGCGACGACCCAGTGCCATTCGAAGGCACAGGCGATAGCCGCGAGCTGCTGCACAAGTCGATGATTGAAAACTCGGCGCTTAATCCGACAGAACTGCTCACGGTTTCCGATTCGATGCGGGCAAGCCGGATTATCAGGAACTACTTTCGCAATCGTTCTGAGAAATATCCTCTGCTTTCGGCAATGGCTGCGGATTTGCATGACAACATCTTGCTCGAAAAGCACATCGCAGACGCAATCGACGATACCGGCGAGGTTCGCGACAACGCCAGCCGTGAGCTACTCCGCATTCGCCGAGAGTTGAACGAAAAAAGCGCACGACTGCGAAGCCGGATTCAAAAGATTTTAAAGCAAGTTGCCGAAGAAGACCTCATTATGGAGGAATTCGCCACCATACGCGATGAGCGCTTCGTCATTCCTGTCAAATCCGAGCATAAGCGCCATATTCCGGGTATCATTCACGGCGTATCGCAAACCGGAGCTACGGTTTTCATCGAGCCGACCGAAGTTTTCGAAATGAACAACGAAATTTCCTTGCTCAAAAACGAGGAAAAACGTGAAATTTACAAGATATTATCGAACTTGACTTCAGAAATCCGCGCCGATGCTCGAAAATTCCTCAAATCCTTGCTAATTATAGCACAAATCGATTCGATATCAGCTCGCGCACGCTGGGCATTGGATTTCGGCGGTATCAAACCCGATATATGCGACGAAGACGAGCTTTCGTTCAAGGATTTGCGCCATCCGCTCCTAGTTTATTCAAAGGAAAAGAAAAATGTGATGCCACTTTCGATTGATTTCGACATGAACAAGCGCGGACACCTGATTTCCGGTCCCAACGCCGGCGGAAAGACCGTCGCTCTTAAAAGCATCGGCTTGAACCTTGCGCTCGCTCTGA
Source organism: uncultured Hyphomicrobiales bacterium (assembly GCA_964386275.1). Classification (GTDB taxonomy): domain Bacteria; phylum Bacteroidota; class Ignavibacteria; order Kapaibacteriales; family UBA2268; genus CAYLSY01. The sequence goes on along the minus strand of CAYLSY010000082.1, from coordinate 6,038 downwards.
GTGGAATTTATCCTTTAGGGGCTTGCCGCGCCAATTATCGCGCAATTTATTCCTCAATCGGCGACCATCAATCGATTGAAAACGACCTTAGCACATTCAGCTCACAAATCAAAGAGCTGAAGGAGATTTTGGAGCATTGCACCCGTCAATCGCTGCTGCTAATCGATGAAATCGGCTCCGGCACGGACCCGCAGGAAGGTTCAGCACTTGCTGCCGGCATACTCGACACTTTCATCGAGCTGAAGCTGTTTTTCGTGGCGACGACCCATCAATCGTCGCTCAAAAGCTATGCCCTTAGCCGTCCCGTAATCGACAATGCCTCGCTCGAATTCGACAACGAGCGATTGAAGCCGACTTACCGCTTCATGCAGGGTATCCCCGGCAACAGCTACGCCTTTGCGCTTGCCGAAAGTCTCGGTCTTGACAAGCTGACAATTGAACGCGCCCGCAGCTATATCGGCAGCCGCCAATCCGAGCTTGAAGAAAGCATCGCAGCATTGCAAAAATTCAAATCCGAAGCGGAAAACACTCTTATCGAAGCACGAGTCGAAAAGCAAAAAGCAGACACATTGCGTTTGGAATACGAAAAACGCATAAACGAAATCAAGGTGAAAAAGCAAAAGCTCATCGAGCAAGCACGAGCCGAAGCTGCCGAAATAGTCGCTGAAGCAAACGCTTTGGTCGAAAATACGATTCGCGAAATCCGCGAAAAAGAAAAACCGCTCGGCGAAATCAAAAAAGAATTTAATGCTCAAAAACAGGCAATTGAAAAGAAAATACAACCTCAACCGGTAGAGTATGTGTTTGACGAAACACCGCGAGAATTGAAAACCGGCGATGAGGTCTCGGTTGATGGCGGCGCCGACATTGGCACAATCATGGAAATCGACCGCCAATCAGGTAAAGCCGTTGTGGATTTCAACGGCGTCAAGTTCCGTTTTGCGCTCGAAAGATTGCACTCGCCGAATGCCCAACCCCGTAAGCTCGAAAAAGGTTACACCGACTACATGGATTTCGGCGCTAACTCCCGCATCGACCTTCGCGGCGAACGTGCCGAAGAAGCGATTCGGCAAGTTGACGACTTGATTTCCAATGCGCTTATCAGCAATGTTGATACTTTGACGATTATCCACGGTAAAGGCACCGGCGCGCTGCGGGCAGCTATTCACGAATGGCTTTCGGCGCATCCTTCGGTGCAAAGTTTTCGGCTCGGCGAGCTTGTCGAAGGCGGTTCGGGCGTTACAATAGTGCAACTTTAGTGATTGACTGTAAAAATTTGCATGGTTTTTGCTGTTAGTAATTTTTAAAAAAACGGTAAAATAAAATGCAAAACAAAAACAAATATTTAGTATTAATAAGTATACTGTTTGCGCTGGTATTAATATCCTGCGGCACACAGCGGAAATGCGTAGAACCCACAGCCGAAGGTAATCTCGGCTGCAAAGTAAATTCTATCGGCGACGATTACTCGCCGAGTTTTTTCAACGAACGCTTGTTTTTTTTATCGTCAATCGACCCTAAAAACAAACGCGCCGAGCTTTATTCTGTCGACAAAACCGGCAACGATTACGATAATCATACAAAAATCGAAGACCTGCCGCTCAGCCAGTTCGGCGATTATTCCACCCCGTCATTTTTTACCGCTCCAAACGGCACAGTAGAAGTGTATTTCTCAGCGCCGGACAATAAAGGGAAAAAAACTAGAAAGATATATTACTCCAAGCTGCTCGACGATAAATGGGACGACCCAGCGCAGGTTACGGAGATTAACAGCGATAAAAACGACTCTTATCCTTCGATTTCACCAGACGGTTCGATGTTGGTTTTTGCCTCAGACCGAGCAGGAAGCATCGGTTATAGCGACATCTACGTTTCAAAACGCCAAAAGAACGGCAAATGGTCAAAACCAGAAAATTTAACAAAAGAAATCAACACAACAGCAGCTGATATAACACCGCATATTGGCAGGGACGGTTCACTCTATTTCGCATCAAACGGTTATCGCCCCAATACCGGATATGATATTATCAAAGCGCAAAAAACCGGAGACGGCAAATGGGGCAATCCACAGATTCTGCCCGAGCCTTATAATTCGGAATCCGACGACAAGGACCCGATTACTATTGGCGCCCAGCTTGTTTTCGCTTCGAAAAGAGACGGCGGCAGCGGCGGATACGATTTATACGGCTTTCAAGTTTGCGGCCCGGTTTACTTAGAAGCAATTGTCGATAATTCAGCAGCGGATTTTGCCAATCGCGGTTCTTTTTTGGTTCGCGCCGATGAAGGAGAAGTTATATACAATATATCAAATATGCAGGATAATTCCATCCTGCTCGAACTGGAGCCTTATCGCCATTACGAGTTGAATTACTCGAATCCCTGCATACCTGCAGCTTCGCGCAGCTATCCGTTTTATGCCGAATGCTCCGACAGCAGCACAATTAAATTTGTGCTTAATATTAAAGGGGACAAGGAAAGAGAAAACGACTTTTCTTTTGCAAAATATGAAGCTCCGTTCTTTGTTACGGGCTATTATATGCCGAATACGAGCGATAACCTGAATGATTTAAAATTACTTTTTCAATACAACCTTTTCGGAACTAACGCCACAAATAAATATATCGAAAACCCCGGAGAACGATATGACGAATATGTTCCGGTCGTCGAACAAGCGTTCGCCGAAGCTGTTGAATTGCTGAAAAGTTACTTCGCCGCAAATGACGATTGCCATCGCAACGTCAAATCAATTGATGTTACTATAACAGGTTATACAGACCCGCGACCTATTGCCGCCGAAGCGCTCTATCATGGTTCTTCGATTGAGGATAGTGAAATGGATGTCTTTGTGGAAAACGGCGCCCCAATGACAAACGAACTGCTGTCGCTGCTTAGAGCTTATTACACTGCAAAAACCCTGCAAAAGCTTCTTTCGGCCAATCAAACGATAGACGAATATTATGGCAAAATATACTGGCATGCAATCGGCAAAGGAGTCGATATGAACGAAAGCCGCAGCCTTGATCTTCGCCGCAGAATCGAAATGCATATCGACACAAGAGAATAAATAATTTTACTTGCTTGATATACATAATCGTTTTATTTTAACTCAAATTACTCAATAGAAAAATCGCATTGTTTCTAGTTGTATGATTATAGATGACTTATCAAGAAATTTCTCTTTCCCCCTTTGAAAAAGGGGGTAGGGAGATTTTCTATTATTAAGGAAAATGAAATAATTTTAATTATGCACATATTTCTTTTATTTCACACTGTTTCCACTTTAAAAAGTGGCAATCGCCACCTTGTGTGGCAGCCATTTTTAGTACATTATACTATTTCTAATGCGTAATCTGGGGTTTAAGTTAAAACCCTACTGTTGGAGGCTGAATATCGAATGTTTCTCCTTCGCGTTGTTGTTTTTTGAAGTTATTGATTTTGTAGCTTAGGCTTAGCGTAAAGGTCGGCGATTCCGGGTCGAAGGAACCATATGATTTATAGTTGTCGCGGAAATTATTGAATTTGTAATCAGCAGTTCCGAGAAAATCGTGCCCACGGAGGGCAACAGTAAGAGCATGCTCGAAGAAATCTTGACGAATAGCAAAGCCGAAAGTATAAATTTTTTGCATTTCGCCGTCTGCAAGCAAACGAGGTCCCTGATAATAACCGGAAAGTTGAATATAGGTATCTTGGCTAATGATTAGGTTTAGCATGGCATTAGCATCGAAGATGTTACGGTTGTTATGATGTTCCTGACCATCATAATTTTCCACAAGATTGTAGTTAAAATAATTGCATGAGGCATTGAAGCGCAGCCAGGAGAATACGGTCCAATAGGTGCTTATTTCAGCGCCGTAAAGGTAATCCTTGTTAAGATTTACATAGGTCAACAAAAGTTTGTCGTTTTCGATAATTTCATTGGAACGGGTAATCGATTTATCCGTTTGGCGGTAATAGCCTTCGATGGAAATAAAGGACTGTCCTATACTTTTTCGATAATTTAGCTCATAAGAGTCTGTATATTCGGGTTCAAGAGCTGGATTGCCCTTGCTGACATAGTAATCATCTACATAGTCTGGAAATGGATTGAGGATTCTTGCATCAGGGCGGTTGACACGTCGGCTATAACTAAATTGAATCTGATGAAAATCGGGCAGTTGCTTTGTAATATGCAATGTTGGATAAAGCGTGAAATCTTCGAAACGATACTGAACGCCAAGCGTCTTTTGGTCGAGATTTCGATAAAAATACTCTCCTCGCAGACCGAGTTGAAAATCAATATCGAAAATTGAATTAGAATACATCGCATAGACCGCTTCTGTAACTTGGTTAAATGATAAGTCGTTGCTGTAGTTTAAATTCTTGTTCCAAGTCTGAGCGAGAGTATCAAAATCTTCATAAAGAAAACCAGAATTCAACCACTCCATGCTGCCTTCATAACCTGCTTCAAATTTAGATACTTCGTCGATTGGCAATGTATATTCAAGTTTAATAATATTATGACTTTTATTTTGACGCTCGTCATTTCTATATTTTATCGCCTGAGCATTAAACAGATTAAAATCTTGGTCGGTAATCATTTTGCTCATATCTTCATTCCTTTTGCCTTCCCAGTGACCGAAATAAACATTACAGTTGATTTTATGCCCGGCGTCATCAAAAGACTGCTGAAAATTTGTATTACCGGTATAATAATTGCCGTCAAGAAAGAAGTCATCGTTATTAACCGAGTAATTTTTATTGACATCAACATTCTTCCAATCAGAAAATTTTGTGGGAAAGAATCGGTCAAATCCGAAGTAGCCTGCATCGGCGCTTATTGATATACTGCTAAGTTCGGAAATATCTTGGTCAATACCGAAATTCAACTTGTAGCCGTTGATTTTCATCGCCCTATTCATAACAGAATGGACAAAAAAAGTAGTATCGTTGTAATAAGTTTCTCGCATAAAATCGCTTGTCGGCAAATATCTCGAACTATTTCCCTCGAGCGAAAAGAATAGGTTAGTGCTTCCTTCGCGGTAATTCACAGTTAAATCACCGTTATATTTATCATTAGTGCCAACGCTCGAATTGACAATTCCGCTGAAAGCATTCATTTTTTCTTTTCTTAAGATAATGTTAACAATTCCTGAAGTGCCTGCCGGGTCATATTTTGCCGATGGATTAGTAATTATTTCAATGCTTTCAACCGAGCTGGCTGGAAGATGATTCAAAACGTCTTGCCCGCTCATTATCGTCGGTTTGCCGTCTATCATCACTTGGAAATTCGCACTGCCACGCAAAGTGATATTGCCATCGGGGTCGATATTTACCGACGGAGTATTGCGAAGGGCATCGGCTGCAGTGCCGCCTTTTGCGCCAAGGACTTCTGCAACATTAATTATTTTCTTGTCAATTTTATATGAAACAATATCTTTTTCGGCAGTTACTTCTACTTCGCCGGACATAACAGATTTCGGCGTCAGTTTAATTGTACCGAAATCATAGTTGTTGTTCGAAGAAGTAACTTCGATGTTGTTACGAAAAACGCTTCCATAACTTATGAAACTTATTTTCATTGTATAAATGCCCGAAGCGACTTTATCAATGATGAAAGAGCCGTCATCCTTGCTGATTGCGCAGTTTACAACCATGGAATCTGGTAATGATAATAAAGATATAGTTACATATGAAATCGGCTGATTTGAAACAGAATCAATGATTCTACCTTTTATAACAGCTTTACCTTCTATGGGTCTTCCGACGCCTCTTTGGGCTAATGATATTTGATAAGAAGATGCAATCAATACCATTAATAGACAAAGTAGTAGAATTTTTATCATTTTTTCGCTCTATTTGTTTAAATACCTGAAAACAGCTTTGATATTATAATTCTATACTAAATTTAATATAAAATGTTTCATTTTTGAAGAACAAAAAGGAAAAACAATCGATAAATACCGATTATTATCAGTTGAATTAAAGGATTCTAGCGATGAAATTTTAAACAAGAATAAAAAAAACAACATCAAAATAAAGAAAAAAAATATTTCCGAAAT
>CAYLSY010000081.1:0-9131 GCA_964386275.1 uncultured Hyphomicrobiales bacterium | reverse complement strand
TTATATTATTAATATTACAATAATAATTTAATAAATACTTTATTATTATTGTTAAGTTTCGATATGGAAAAAAATACAAACCGTTAACGGAGCGCTATGAAAAATTACTACTTCTTTTGGTTTTTAAAGGCGACAATACTAATCAATCTCTTTCTTCCTCTTCAAGCGCTGTCGGATTTGAGCGAAAAAATCCAAAACTATGAACTCGGACAGTTTATTGAAAACAAAGGGCAATGGGATTCGCATGCCTTGTTTTTGGCTAAGCAAAAGGGGCAATTAATCTGGCTCACCGAAACCGGATTTGTCTTCGACTATTTTGCAACCCAAAAGGCCGGAACACTTGACTTGCGCCCTATTTCTATGCGTGTTGAGGACGACACAAAAGCCATGATTTATTACACTCAATTGTGGCAGATGAGGTTGAAGAACTCTCAGCGACCCGATGAAATCTCCAAATTTTCCCGCAGCGATTATTACCAGAATTACTTCCTGGGTTCCGACCCCGATAAATGGGCAAGCAACGTTGGACTTTACCAAAGCGTTACGCTCAAAAACGTTTACCCTGGAATTGATGAACATGTGAAATTCAGCGACGCAAATTTGGAATATGATTTCATCATTGCGCCCGGTAGCTCTCCCGAGCAAATCGAGCTCGAGTTTCTCGGCGCAAATTCGATTGAATTGAAGAATAACAATACTATACTCGAGCTTTCTTTCGAAAACTGGATAGTTGAACAAAAGAATATCTATTGCTACCAAGATATTGACGGCAATAGAGTTTATGTCGATTGCTCTTTTTTTAGAAAAAGTTCGAACTCCGTAGGTTTTTCTGTTGGAAATTATAACCGCAATTATCCATTAATAATTGACCCAGTCTTATTTTCGACGTTTTTAGGCGGCAGCGGAAATGAATATATGTCGGCATATGTTCCGACTGGTTTAACCACGGATATATCCCTTAATATTTACTTGACCGGTTCAACCTTGTCGACAAATTTTCCTTTAACCCCAGGTTCTTATGATTCGACTTATAACGGCGACTCTATTATCATAGTAAATAACAATCCATTTCCCACAATATATTGGCGATTTGGCGACGCTTTTGTAACTAAAATAAATTCAGCTGGAAACGCGCTTGTTTACTCAACTTACATTGGCGGAAAATCTAATGATAAAGGCAGCGATATCGCTGTCGATGCTTCCGGTTATGCATATATCTGCGGAGCCACTTGTTCCAATAATTTCCCCACCAAAACTGGTAGTTATGACCTTGTTTATAATGGCAGCGGCGCTTGGGGCACAGACGCTTTTGTTACAAAACTCGATACAAACGGAACTAATTTAATCTATTCTACATACTTAGGAGCGCTCGACGACGAAGATGCCTTGGCGATTTGTGTTGATGGGCTAAATTGCGCCTATGTTGCGGGCTATACAGAATCTTCCGACTTTCCAACAACTTCCAATGCTTATATGCAAACTTCCTCAAATTATAGCAACGGTTTTGTTTGCAAATTAAATGACTCTGGTTCAAATTTGTTATATTCCACATATTTTCAAAGTAACGGCTACGATGAAATCCACGGGATGGCAATTAACGGCGCTAATAAGGTATATTTAACTGGCTCGGTATATAATTTTTATGGGATAAACAATTTTCCTTTGCCCAACGGCTCAATATCACCAGTGCCTGTTGCCTCAGATAAGAACGCATTTGTCGCTGTGCTTGATTTGAGTTTACCAAATTCCCAGCAACTTGTTTATTCTACTTGTTTTGGTGGAGCCGGTTCTGATGTCGGCGAAAAAATTAGAATTGACCCCTTAGGCAGAATATATTTTGCCGGTTCGACCACTTCCGGTATAAATTTTCCATATACCTCGAATGCATTTGACACTACATACAACGGAGGATTAAGCGACGGATTCTTTGCACTAATTGACCCAAATGCTCAGGGTATGTCAAGTTTAATCTACTCTTCATTTTTTGGCGGCAGCAATATTGACTCAGTAAGAAACATGGTTTTGGATATGTCCGGTTATGTCTATCTTGCGGGCTATACAAATTCGACAAATCTACCGACAACAGCTTCAGCTTATCAAGCCAGTAATCAAGGCGCATATGATTGCTTTTTCAGCGCATTGTCTCCAATTGGTTATGGCGCGGGAGATTTGTTGTTTTCGACTTATTTCGGCGGCAGCAACGATGATTTTGCAACTGGTATGGCTATTGACTGGCTTAACCATGTTTATATATCAGGGATTACAAATTCGACTAATTATCCGATACTTCAGGCAATTCAGCAAGCAAATGCCGGACAATATGACTACTTTGTTACTAAAGCGACTGTGTCCTCGTCGATTTATACAACTTTTACTTGTCCGGATACCGTATGCGTTGGCGAGTCTTTCGAAATAAATAATACGACATCCTGCGCAATTTCTTATAACTGGGGATTCTGCGAAGCAGATTTGGAAGCATTACCCATTGCTCAAACAATTTCCGGCTCAGGCACATTGTCAACGCCATCATTTATTGAAATAGTCAACGACAATGGCAACTACTACTCTTTTGTTTCAAATGCTAATAACACAATTGTCCGAAATAACTTCGGCTTAAACTTGATGAATACGCCGATATCGACGACATTACCTGTTAATCCCGGAGAATTACCCGAACCTTTGTATGGATTGAAAATTAAGAAAATACTTGGCAATTGGATTGGGCTTGCCGTTGGTGGTTCTAGTGGAACCGAAAAAGTAGTATTATTGGATTTTGGCAATTCTATATCAAACAACCCAACTTATACTACGATAAGCGGTATTACTGGATTAAACAAGCCCAAAGGGCTGATTTTCGAAAGCGAAGGCTCATATTTGATTGCTATTATTGCCAATTCTGGCGACAACACCCTGCTGCGTTTGTCATTTTCAACCATAGGGTCATTAACCTCGCCAGCAGTTACAAATTTGGGCAGTTTAGGCAACATTTCTTCTCCAAACGGAATCTCAAGTTTTTACATGAACGGCAATTGGTATATATTTGTAACAAACTCTACGACAAATACCATCAGCAGAATTATTTTCCCATTTTCTTTATTGAATCCGACACCTATTGCTCAAGAATTAACCGGAATATCGTCTTTAAATGTTCCGACTTCGATTTCCTTGTTTAAAACATGCTCAGAATATTTTGCTTTTGTTGTTAACAGAGGTAATTCGACTTTAACAAGATTGAAATTTCCTGTGAATTTTAGTTCAACGCCCGTTAGCATGTCGTTAGGAAATCTTGGTTTGCTATCTAATCCATATTGTATTTCAAATATGTTTATGTTGCATGATACAGTTTTTTCTATTATTACTAATTCGACAAATTCTCTTATTAGGACATTATTTCCTGCATGTCAATCGGCTATTATCGAAGGCTACACTATTAATGGAAATCCCATAATTCATTATAACTCTCATGGCGAGTATACTATAACTCTTGTTGCCAATGAAGGATTACAGACTCAGGGCAGCGCATGCAAAACAGTTGTCGTTGTTGCTAATCCAACCCCTTCTATTCAAGGCTTGAATTCAGTTTGCCGAAAAGATACAGTTATTTATACCACTCCTTCGTCAAGCGATAACACAAATAGTTGGACTATAACCAACGGCACAGTAATATCTACGACTGCCAATAGTATAAAAGTATTATGGAACAATGCAGGCGCTGGAATAGTTAAACTTGTTCAAAAAAACGCTGGCAACTGCTCAGATTCTATCCAAATAAATGTAACGATTAATGGACTACCAAATGCCGTTATATCCGGTGATAATGATGCTTGTGTCAATATAGAAAGTGTATACTATACTACTCCTGAAAGCAATATTCAGTATTTGTGGGAACCGACGAACGGCACGATTGTCGGACCAAATAACAAAGATACTGTTATTGTTAAATGGAATAGTTCTGGCAACGGTTTTTTAAAACTGACAAAGAGGAATAATACAACGCAATGCTGTGATTCGACTGTGTATTTCGTTCAAGTAAATTTACCTCCTCAAATTTCAATGGACGATGAAGCCGTAGTGTGTTATGGCTCAAAGTATAAGATTACTCCAACGATTACTCAAGGCACCCAACCTTTAACATATAGTTGGACACCGACGACAGGACTTGATAATCCATCAATCGCTCATCCTTATGCTTCTCCAGCTACAACCACTACTTATACATTAACTGTTACGGATAATAACGGATGTAGTTCTACAGATAATATCAAAATTTCTATCAACCCTGAAATAATTCTCGATATTGGCGCCGATACAACAATTTGTCAAGGTTCCAGCGTCGTTTTAGGAAAACATGCCACTGGCGAAACTCCTCCATATACTTATTTATGGACGCCTATTGCCAGCCTTGATAATCCGACGTCTCCAAATCCAAGCGCAAGTCCAATGTCAACAGCTACTTACACTGTGAGAGTAACCGACAATAAGGGCTGCGTCGTTACCGATAACGTAACGGTAAATGTTGTAGCACCTCCAAAGCTGAATGCAGGCGCCGATATGGTTATATGCCCCGATTCGATTGCAACATTAAACGGTAAAGTTGCTGACGGAATTGGCTATACTTTTTCTTGGGAACCGCCGGATGGTTTAAGCAATCCAAACGTGCTTAATCCTGAAATCCATATATCTGAACCGGGCACCTATACATATACCCTTGTTGCCATTAACAATACTTTTGGATGCCTTTACACAGACGATTTGAAGGTTAGAATTCGTTCAACACCGATGCTCACTTCAAGTGTTCAAGGTTTGTTTAATATCGGCACAGTCGGAAAATGTGATATATCCAAAGATTCATCATTTAATCTGCTCAACCCCGGCACGGAAGATATTCTGATTCAATCTATTACGGAAACTAACGGTTTTGACGTAATTTCGCCTGCTGTACCCTTTACTATACCTGCAGGCTCCGGAATTAAAGTAACCGTAAGGTTTTCGTCGCCCTCTGTTGGAGAAACAAATGGATTTATATTATTCAGTGGCACTCCATGTAGTATTTCCTATTCGATGGACGTCAAAGGCGAAAAGCTTTCTTCAGATATAATAACCTCAGCAACTTCAATTAATTACGGCACTAAATCCTTATGCAGCAGTATCAGTGTTGATTCGGTTTTCACTAATCATAACAATGGAACTGAAGCGACAGCATTTTTGTTTTCATCGGCTGAATGCGAATCTCCTTTCACATTGATATCCCCTACAATGGATACCATTCTGAATGAAAACGAAAGTATTGAAGTTCGTGTTAATTTCTCGTCAAACGCTGACTTTAACGGTTCAAAGGAACTTCAGATACCTTATCAATCAGGAGCTTGTCCCGAAAGCGTACTATTAATTAATTTATCCGCTATAACTAAGACTGTCGACTTGGCTGTATTGGATAAGGAAATTACAATACCAGCAATGCTCGGATGCGATAATACATATGACACTGTAATCGTATTAAGAAATCGAGGCACTGCGCCGATTACTATTACAAATATTCCATTCAGCAATGAATTATCCGTTGAAGAAACATTACCTCTTACAATTGAACCAGGCAATGACGTTGAACTAAAGGTAAAAGTTACTCCACAGAACAACGGTGATTATTCTTCTAAATTATATTTTGAATATGAGCCGTGCAATCTAGTCGATTCCATGGAGATATCCGGCGTCAAACAATCGGTTCTGTTTGCGACAAACAATTATTACGATTTAGGGGAATTTTTGGCTTGCCGTGATACCGCTCTTATAATACCAATTACCATACGAAACAAAAGCGCTGCAGGAGTATATGGCAAAATCATCAATTTTGTCAGCCCGGGCAAGCCATTTGAAATCAATATAAAAGAAGGCGATTCGATAGCCGCCGATTCGGCAAATGTTTATTACATTACTTTCAAACCTGATTCGAGTTTACCCGTTAATGAATACCTTTCATCAATGCAAATTACTCTCGAACCATGTGACACAGTCATTAATATAAACTTAAGGGCAGCTAAAGGTTCGGTCAATCTATTCAATGGCTCAACTGTTGATTTCGGAATGGTAATCAACGGACGTACTGAAACCCAGGTTATAACAGTGGCAAATAATGGAACTACTCCTATGACTATTGACAGTATCGATTCGTTTAAATATCCATTTGATACTGTTTCTTGTTATCCGCCATTGCCTGCATTTTTAAATATCGGCGATAGTATCAAAATTATAGTATCCTACACTGCAACAATTGTTGGTGAGCAAACTGACGAAATTCGATTTCTGAGCACAACTCCATGCAATTATTCGATGAACGTAGGTCTGAGAGGAGAGTGCTTGCCGGTTTTTGTTGCCAAAACTTCAATAAAACTTCATAGCGACAGCGCTTCCACGGGTGAAGAAGTCAATCTACCAATTATATTAGAGCATAGTGAAAATCTAAGATATAGTGGAATCTCAAGCTATCAAGCGACTGTCCGCTATAATCCAAGCGTTTTGGAACCTCGCGATTATCCTTGGACAAAAGTCGATGAATTTGGAGTAATTCAGCTCTCTGGCGTTTGGAATCCTGTCGACACCGTAGGAACAATTGTAAATCTTTGGTTTAATGTTGCTCTTGGCGACCAGGAATGCTCAAACATTGAACTATCCGACTTCAAATGGCTCGGCGGACTTTCTGAAAATCAGTATTCACCGGGAAAGTTTTGCATTAAAAATTTATGCAAGGACGGAGGAACAAGGCTGCTCAATCCTTATGGCATAATCGATATTGGCGATATTGCTCCGCAACCTGTTTACATGCCAGTCAATGTCGATGTTGAATTGGCTGAAGGAGGATTCACTCAAGTATATGTCATTAACTCACTTGGCGAAAAATCCCTCGTTTTATACGAAGGTTATCCGCCGTCGGGGAAATCAACTTTCATGCTTGACGCATCGAAACTCGCCGCTGGAGCATATTTAATTGTGCTGGAGACTCCTACCGTCGTAAAAACAAAGAAGTTTCAGATAATTAAATAAACAATAGTATTAGATTTGTTAATCACGGGAATTCAAAATACATTTGGGTTCCCGTTTTTTTTATAAGAGTTCAAATCAATGCTTTCCTATATTACTGTCCGGCAATGCAGTGCATAAAAGTATACATTTGGCTAATTTCGACCAAAGTTTATATTTAACCAACAAAATTCTGCTCAATTTTATCCATTAAAATAAATTTTTATAAAAATCAAAGAGTTAAAAAATCTTTTACTTTGGCATTTTATTTGTTATTGTAATTGAAATGATACAAGCTGAAGCTATGCTCAGAGAATGAGTATGGTATTTGTATTCGAATTATTTTAATTATATAATTGATATATGATTTATAAAGATTTCATATTCAAACAGAAGCTACCGTTGCTAAATCGAAGCCTCGACGCTTACTCGCTCAGGCAAAAGGTAATAGCTAAGAATATTGCCAATGCCACTACTCCCGATTATTCACCAGAAAAAGTGAAATTCGAAGAGTATTTCAACGAGGCAGAAGTTAGCGCCAGAGGTGTTTTGTCTGATACCAAGCACATACCTATCGGGAAGAAAGACCCCGGCGAAGTCGAAGCAAATGCAGCCGAAGCCGAAATCCCGGCTGCAGAAACCTATTTCTCGGGCGAATCACACGTTAATATCGACAAGGAAATGGCAAGCCTTGCCCAAAATCAAATCCGATACCGTTTCGCTTCACAAATGGTCAAGGGCTATTTCCAAGGGCTTCAGACTTCAATTACAGGACAAAAAGGAGCATGAGAAATCTTAAACAATGTGGCGTTTGCCACTTTTCGAGCGTAAACAATGTTAAATGAAAGAAACAAGTGAAAATCTAATATTATTTCATTTTTCTTTATAGTATAATTACTCATTGACATAGAGATAACAAAGTATTAATTTTGAATTATTAGGTGGCATTTGCCACTTTTCAAGCGTAAACAATGTGAATTAAAGGAAATATGTGCATAATTAAATTATTACATTATTCTTTATAGAAGAAATATTATGGCTGAAAATATATTTGCATCATTTGATATAAGCGGACAAGGCATGAGCGTCCAAAGGCAGCGGTTGTCGGCTGTAGCGCGCAATATTGCTAACGCCAACACAACAAAAGCCGATGACGGAAAACCTTATCAAAGGGAAGTAGTTTCGACCCGACAAGTCGGCTCTGGTTCGTTCGAAAAACAACTTTTCGAGCAATTGGCGCTGCAATCGTCCGATTCTGTTCATACTTCGAACGCAAAACCCTTTGCAGAGCAAAATCGGAACTCTGTTGTCGAAGCTGAGACTATGAAAGATACGACTCCGCCAAGGCAAGTCTATGACCCGGCTCATCCGGACGCAGATGAAAACGGATACGTTGCAATGCCAAACATCAATATTGTTACAGAAATGGTCGAAATGATTTCTGCCCAAAGAGCATTCGAAGCAAATGCTGGCGTTACTGATGCCGCAAAGAATATAGCTAGATATTCACTGGAAATATGATTCATTGAAAACATTGTTAGTAAGTTAAGCGTTATTATTGATTTAATGATACTTATAGACAAAATGAGGACAGAATGAAAATTGATACTGCAAAAGTATATAACGATATAAATAATTCCGACACTGCTTTAATCGTCCGTAACATCAAAGACTTAAAAAATTCGGAATTAACTCGATTAGACGCAAATAATTCAAATTCTACAAAGACGACAAACAGCGAAAGTCTACTTTCGAAGAACGAAAGGGACTTCTTTATTAATATGTTCCCGGATAATACAGAGCAAATCGAAAGGCATATCCTTTTTAACCGCAACGGAAAATTGCAATCGGCGGATATCCAGAAAGGCTCGATTTTCGACGGATACGCTTAATAGTTATAAGTTATAAGTTATAAGTTATGAGTTAAGAAAAATTAATATGATTATTAGGAATATTAAAGTGTTTTAATTAGATATTGAGAAAATTTGAAATATTATTAGAATAGTATTAAGGAATATTGATTTTAATTGAAGGTATTTTGGAATAAATTAACGGTATTTTGACTTTAATTGAAGGTATTTTAAAATAAATTGACGGTTTTTTGATTTTAATTGATG
>CAYLSY010000080.1:0-9158 GCA_964386275.1 uncultured Hyphomicrobiales bacterium | reverse complement strand
TCAATTAATTGAATAATAACACACTGCATCGCAAATACAGAAATGCATCAGTCCGTTTTATCTTGGTCTATCGCATCCCATGCAGGATGACTATTCCCCCTCTGTTCTATGTTGATTAGAACATTTTAAATCGAAAATCAATAATTGTGCCGATATTTTAAAAATTTGCGCCTAAGTCCATAAAAATATTTCAAGAGGGAATAATGAGCAAAGCAATCGACAAAAAGCGCTCCAGCCAATGCAAGCCCGAATGGAAAATAATACTCGAACATCTCGTTTATCAAGACGAAAACCTGCTATACCGTATCTGCCGCAAGATGATGATTCATCTCGACCGCATGAAAACGCCTGAAATCTACAGGTTATTCAAGGATATTAAACCTCGTTCGGCTTTCCAGGACTTGCGTTCTGTAAATACCAACATACCAAGAACGATGCAAACCCCTTTCAATCCATCTGAAATTGTAGACGAGTTATTCGAAATCGCCGATAAATACTTGTCCGACGAATCAATAATGGCTCTAATATCCCGATGGATTCATCAAGAGCATATAAGTTTTTTGCCGAATCTGCTCGAGCGACGGCTGGCGCCATTATCAGAGGTAATCGAAGCCTTCAAACGCTTCAAACGGATGATACCGGCTCACAATGTAATTTCGGACAACGAGCGGATTGGAATATGCGTATCGCTAATCCAGCGCTTGCTTTCGGAAAACTTGAAATATATCAATATTGCCAAAAAATACATCAACCTTGAAGTATTCGACGAACTGCTCGATAGAATCGCCGGATTTGCATCCGGCAACGGTAAACTTGGCGGAAAAAGCGCCGGATTGCTGCTTGCCAATCGAATTTTAGACGAACGAAAGAAAAACAATCCTCTGCTATCAAACGTCAGCGTACCGAAAAGTTGGTTTTTAACATCGGATTGGGTGCTGGAATTCGTCCATTACAATGCGCTCGAAGAATTCATTTTTAAAAAATATCAACCCAAAGATGAGATTCGCCAAGAATTTCAATTCCTCGAATATATCTTTGCAAACTCTCATTTTCCGCCGGAAGCAATGGCGTCGCTATCGATGATACTCGACGATATGGCTGATAAACCGCTGATTGTGCGTTCTTCGTCATTGCTCGAAGACAGTTTCGAAGCCTCTTTCAGCGGAAAATATAAAAGCTTGTTTATATCAAATCGCGGGACGAAAACCGAGAGATTGAAATCCCTATGCACTGCAATTGCCGAGATTTATGCGTCAACATTCAGTCCCGACCCGATTGAGTATCGCCGTGAACGCGGCCTGCTGGATTTCCGCGAAGAAATGGGAATATTAATTCAAGAAGTCGTAGGTAAGCAAATCGGAAAATACTACCTTCCGATTTATGCCGGAGTTGCATTCAGTAATAACGAATTTCGCTGGGCGCCTCGAATCCGCCGTGAAGACGGTATCGTGCGTTTAGTGCTTGGTCTTGGCACTCGTGCTGTTGACCGCACTCATAGCGATTATCCACGCCTTGTATCACCCGGACAGCCAAGTATCAGGGTCAATAACACAACTCATCGTGTTGTTAACTATTCGCAGCATTTAATCGATGTTATTAATTTTGAATCCGACAAATTTGATACAATTTCACTTCAAGAATTGATTGACGAAGCCGGCGGCTATTTCCCGCAGTTGGAGAATATCATTTCGTTCAACCGCTCCGATACTATTGTTGAACCAATAAGCTCATATATCGATTTCCGAAAGGAAGACCCTGTCATTACTTTCAATAATATGATACAAAAGACTGATTTCATTAAGCAAATCAAAGAAATACTAAACGAACTGCAAAATGCCTTCGAAAGCCCAGTTGATATAGAATTTGCATATGATGGAAGTACCTTATATATGCTCCAATGCCGTCCTCAAATTCTCGCCAAAGGAGTCGGCAAAATCAATATTCCGACGAATTTCGAGCGTGATAACTCGCTGTTCGAGACAAAATACTATGTCAGCAGCGGTTTAGTTAAGGACATAAAGTATATTATTTACGTTGACGCCGAAGGCTATTCCTCGCTTCCGAGCGCCGAAGACATGTTCAACATCGGACGCGCTATTTCAGCGCTAAACGCAAAGCTATCAAAGAAAGAATTTATACTAATCGGGCCAGGACGCTGGGGCAGCAAGGGCGATGTCAAACTCGGAGTGCCCGTGCTTTACAGCGACATCAACAATACTGCCATGCTGATTGAAGTCGGACGCGAAAAAGCCGGCTACTCGCCTGAACTATCCTTTGGAACGCACTTCTTCCAAGACCTCGTCGAAGCGGATATTAAGTATCTGCCTCTATATCCGGATTTGTCTGGCTGTTCAATTAGGGAAGAGTTTTTCTCGAAGTATCCAAACCGATTAAGTATCGTAGCACCCGAATTCCGTAAGTATGCCAAGGTTATAAAAGTTATTCTTATGGACGATGTTTTTCCAAATTCATCGCTCTCGGTATATATGGACGGGGATTCGTCGTTTGCAGTGGCTCTGATTGAATAGGATGACTTCAAGTTATCGGATGAGTAATGATGGACTTCGTTATGACTTCTTCTTTGAAGGTGAAACCCATCTTTGTCAAATTGATTGTCGCTTTGTTAAGTATTCCGACGGCACGGTCGGCTTCGCCGCCGAAGGCTATAATACGGCGCAGGCGCTGGTTATCGACTCATAAAAAAATTCATTATTTTTAAGCTCCTGAAATAATGATCATTTTTTAAAAACCTTATAAAACAACAAATTTTTATCTTCCCATTACTTAATTATCTTCTTTTTTCTTAATTTCGAATAATTTGATTTGCCATAAGTCGTTTTACTTTCGGAAACGGCAAATAATAAAGAATTTACATCGGATGGGTATTGAGGGAAATTTCAGAAAATAACGACGCAATCGAAACCAGCTTACTCGAACGACGCAACGTAAAAAACGCTTCAGTTATTGGTTCTGACGAAAATTCGAGAAAAGTAAGTATTAGCCAATCAACCCGGGAACCGGCAATCAGTCTGATTGTTCCTGTTTACATGGAAGAAAAGCTGCTCGAGCATACTCTAAGCGTATATACTCGCGATTTGCGAAAAAAATACGATTTTGAACTTATAGTCAGCGACGGCGGCAGTTCGGATAAATCAATCGAAATTGCCCGGCGCCATGCCGACAAAGTTGTAATCCACTCGGAAAACCGCCGGCAAACTATTGCCGAAGGTCGCAACAAAGGCGCTGAGGTTGCTTCAGGTAATGTTTTCGTGTTTATCAACGGGGATACCGTTCCTGCCGATTGCGATTCATTTTTCTGCCAAATATCGAAATGGTCGAAGGGAGAGGCGCAAAATTCTGCTGCAGGTGCGCTTGCTTGCGCAGTCAATGTGGCTCCGAACGAAAAAGTCGCAAAAGATAATATCTTTTACGGATTTCATAACTGCTACGTTCGTTTTCTGAACATGCTTGGAATGGGCATGGGACGCGGCGAATGCCAAATCGTTCGCAGCAGCATTTTCAAGGAAGTTGGCGGCTATAACTCAAAAATTGCTGCAGGCGAAGATTTCGACTTATTCCGAAGAATCGCTAAAATAGCAAAAGTCTCTTACGAGAAGAGACTCCTTGTTTATGAATCGCCGCGCCGTTTCCGAAAATATGGGTATTTAAGGATTATTGGCGCTTGGACACTGAACTCGCTTTCAGTCATGTTCTTCAACCGCTCGGTTTCGGACGAGTGGGAAGCAGTAAGATAGTTTATTTAAATGTATCGTCAATTGATTCAACAACTATAATAAAATTACAACTTGTGCTACCCTGAGTCTGATAGTTTTTATCCCCCTTAACAGTAATTCTTTCCTTGAAACGCTGCCATGATTCTAGCTGTTGTTCGACTGCCGCGATGCGCTTGTTAATGATTGATTCGCTGCCAACAGGAGTTGCTGGCTTAGCGGGAGTAGTTACTTCTTTTTCAGGCTTCTTTTTAGTGTCTTTTTTATTCTTTTTATCTTTCGAAGTTTTTTTATCTTGTTTATTCTTGGGCTGTTCATTGGATTCAGCTTTGGGAGCTGCCGGAGCGCTATAATCATCGCAAACGACAATTGCAAATTTCACTTGGCGATTGAATTTCATTGCTTCCTGCAACTTATTGATTAGCTCTGTCGATTGAGCATTCAACTTGGTCGAACCCCGGTCGAAGCCGCTAATTTTGAAAATAGGCAAACCGGGGGTGAGTTTTTTTACTTTAAAGTTAATTACTTTCTCTTCTCCTTTTTGTACCGAAGGCAATCTAATAGTCGTTATTTCCCGAAAAACATCGTTTCCCGAAAAAATTACTTCATATTCTTCGCCGCCGTTGAGAATTTGTGTGTAGAAGCCATCTTTAGAGTTTGAAGTTACTTTAATTTTCTTGCCGGTTTTGTCTTTAAACTCGATTGTCGATTGTGCAGGCGCTCCTGTATATTCATCTGTTACAGTGCCTTTGACAATTACTTGATTATTGCCGGAGCCGAATGCTTGGGCGAAAGTCGATGAAATGGAAAAAAATATTATAGCAGTAGCCAAGAGTAATATTCGCATGTCGTTACCTGAAAATTTGTTATGAACTCTTTTATGATTAATTTTAAATTTTGTAATTTTACAAATATAAATGAATTCTGTTTATATAACGATTCATTTCAGTTTTTATTCAAATATTATTGGATTATCATGGCTAAGACCGAAACAAAACCCGAAATGCTGTCTACTGGCAAGGTAGCCGAAAAAATCGGCGTGTCGGCGGCAAAAGTCAAAAAAGCGATTACCGAACTTAATTTGGAGCCAGATATGGTGAAATGCGGCTGCAATTATTTCGGTGCAGAAAAAATTTCGCAAATAGAAAAAGCAGTGAAATAATTAAACGAATTTTTTGAAAAATATATTAATAATAGCATATTATTTCCCGCCGTCAGGCGGTCCAGGCGTGCAGCGGGTGCTGAAACACATAAAGTACCTGCCTGAATTCGGCTGGCAACCAACGGTTCTGACAGTGGAAAACGGGCAGTTCCCAGCTCGCGATGAATCGCTGCTCGAGGAAATACCGAAAACAACGGAAGTTATCCGGACGCATATCTTCGAGCCGTATGACATCTACCGCACTCTTACCGGCAAACCCAAAGGCGCTCCCATAGACGTTAATGTAATCAAAAAAGACTCGCAAAAGCTCGGTTTCAAGGAAAAAGTTGCCGAATTCATCCGAGCTACTTTTTTCATTCCCGATGCGCGTATCGGCTGGCTTGGTAGCGCCGTCAAAGCTGGTTTGGAGTTAACTACCCAAAGAAATTACTCGGCAATTTACAGTTCGTCGCCGCCTTACACATGCTCGCTGATTGCGCGCAATTTGAAACGTAGGACAAAACTACCATGGATAGCCGGTTTTCGCGACCCTTGGACAGGTTTTATCTCCTCGCCAAAGCGATGGTTGATTCCAGCAGCAATCGACAGAGCAATGGAGCATTCGGTTTTTACCGAAGCCGATTACGTAGAATGCGCTTGGCAGGGCATAATCAAAGATGCGTTGACGAAATTTCCCAAATTGCCGCAAGAAAAATTTCTGCATGTTCCGAACGGATTCGATTCTTCGGATTTTCCAGTTGTCGAGCAAACTCCAAACAAACGCTTTACCTTGACCTACAGCGGCTCGATGTATGGCAGGCGTAACCCGTCGAGTTTGTTCGAGGCAATAGAATTGCTGCTCAGTCGTGGATTAATTGTTCAAAATGAAATATTATTGCGCTTTGTCGGGCGTTTCGGCGACGAAGTCCATGCTATGTTCAATCGCGCAAGTTTTTCGGAATCAATTGAAATCGTAGGCTACGTCCAGCATTCGAAAAGCGTTGAATACCTGCTTACGTCCGACGCATTGCTGCTCGTTGTTGATGAATCGAAGGAAAGCGACGAAATCGTGCCGGGCAAAGTTTATGAATACATCGGTGTTAAAAAGCGCATACTGGCTATTGCGCCGCAGGAAAGCGCTATAGCTCAGCTTATCAGGGAAACAAATGCCGGATTGGTCGCTCATCAATCGCAAATTGAGTTAATTGCCGACCATTTTCTGTCTTTATATAATACATGGAAAATCGGCTCCAACCCTTATATTCCGAATGAAACGGCAATCGGTCAATTCGAACGAAGGCAGGCTGCGCGTCAACTTGCAAATGCTTTAGAGATGTTAGTATAATATATGTTGGGCATCAGAGATAAGTTGTATTTATAGATGATTAAGTTTGTATTTATAGATGATAAAGATATGAAAAATAATATAAATAAAGAAATAGACAAACCGGAATGCAACTGCGGCATAGTCGGTGTTTACAACCATCCGCAAGCCTCGATTATGGCATATTATGCGCTGCATGCCTTGCAGCATCGCGGACAGGAAGCAGCCGGAATAACTTCGTTTTACTGGGATGAAACGCGCCAGCGCAAACGCTTCGCTTATACCCGCGGCGAAGGCTTGGTTCTCGATGTTTTCAACGAAAAAATACTAACCGAAACTCTTATCGGAGATTCTGCAATAGGGCATAACCGCTATTCGACAACCGGTTCTTCGAAACGGGCTAACATACAGCCTTTTAACATTAATTACCATAGCGGAATACTATCCCTTGCGCATAACGGTAATTTAACCAATACCGTTTCGCTCAGGAAACAACTCGACAGCGAAGGCGCAATATTCCAGACTACGACAGATTCCGAGCTGTTTTTGCATCTAATCGCCCGCAGCAAACACGAAAAGAAAATCGACCAAATCCGCGAAGCTCTCAACATTGCCCAAGGAGCCTATTCGCTCGTCATTTTAACCGATAATTCACTTATCGGAGCTCGCGACCCGCACGGAGTGCGCCCGTTGAGCATCGGCAGAAAGAAAAACGGCAATGGATGGTCATATTTCCTTGCTTCGGAAACCTGCGCTTTCGATATCATCAGCGCCGAATACGTGCGCTCGGTCAAACACAACGAAATCGTGGTAATAAACAAGCATACTCTTGAAACTGGCGAAATAGAGTCCTATCCTATTATTCCGGAAACGCCCGAATCACGCCATTGCATTTTCGAATATATCTATTTTTCTCGACCCGACAGCAAGATTTTCAACCACAGCGTCGACAAAGTCCGTCGCAAGCTCGGCAAGAACCTTGCGTTGGAAAGTCCGCTCAAAGTTGAAAGCAATCAAAAAATCGTCGCCATGGCTGTACCCGACAGCGGAAACACAGCTGCGCTCGGCTATGCCCGCGTTAACGACGTCGAAAGCTGTCCGACGCGTTTCGAATTCGGATTGATTCGCAGTCATTATATCGGCAGAACATTTATCGCTCCGGGACAGGATAATCGCGAATTTAAAGTTAAATGCAAATTCAATCCTGTGCGTGGCGTCATTGAAAACAGGGATGTCGTCGTTATCGATGATTCGATTGTCCGCGGCACTACATCCAAATCATTGATTAAACTTATTAAAGAATCGGGTCCGCGAACAATTCACATGCGGATAACGTCGCCACAGATTAAGTTCCCATGCTTTTATGGTATGAACTTTCCAAGCAGAAAAGAGCTTATTGCCAATGATTACAATAGTGAAGAGGAAATCGGCAAGGCAATTGGAGTCGATTCACTCCATTACCTTAGCATCGAAAAACTGCTTGAAACCGTTCCCCATGACGACGGTGTCGGCTACTGCTGCGCATGCTTCAACGGCGATTATCCAATAGCTCCAGAGAAATTTCAAGGAAAATATTCAACCGAAATGTAAGGAGTATTGATGATAGATAAACCAAGCAACGCTTTGCTTTTTATTAGACAACAATAATATTTAGTAAGAAGTTAGAACTATAAACAATTATCAATTAGTCAATATTTCTTATGTAGTGATTTTTGAAAAAAACAAAAAATTTTCATTACGGGCTTGATTAGGAATCTATCTTGCAGCTTGGCACACACTATGAAGGATGGAAGCAGGAAAACAAGTTCAACATAACAATTAAATTTTCTGAATTTTCAGAGGCATCATAAAAACAAGAATTTATTTTACAGGCAAAAAGAACAGAGGGAAAAAATGCTTAAATCAATCAATCACATAGGAATAGCCGTTAAGGACCTTGACGCAAGCGTTGTTTTATTCAAAAAGATATTTAACTTCGATAGCGTTCACCAAGAAACCGTCGAAGCCCAAAAAGTGCGTGTGGCTTCGTTCAAAGTCGGAGATGTGCTTATTGAGCTAACTTCGCCGACAGACGAAAGTTCGCCGATTGCAAAATTTATCGAGAAAAAAGGCGAAGGCATTCATCACATCGCTTTTCAATCCGACGATGTCAATGCCGAACTCGCCCGCTTGAAAACAGAAGGTATCTCGCTAATCAACGAATCGGCTGTGCCGGGAGCTCACGACATGCTCATTGCCTTTTTGCACCCGAAATCTACCAATTCTGTATTAATGGAAGTCTGCCAACCGAAGTAAAATATAATGCGATGGATTCCGCTATCGAGCGGCGGAATCCATCGCACTGTATTATTTTTGCTAAATCTCTACAAACTTCTAATGAATTTTTTAGATTAATATACTGTTGATTTTTTTATATCATTCATATGATTATAGGTTTTTTCCAATGGTTCGAGAATAGATTCTATGCCGACATAAAGATTTAATTCATTATCACCATAATTTAAAATAAAATCTTTGATTTCAGTTATGCCTTTCATTACGCTTTCCCAGTCATTACCAACCGGGGTGTCCGGAATTTCTTTTTTTAGCTCAAATAATACATTTTTTATAATTTCGAGAGTAACAATTTCCTTGTTAATTGAATTATTGTTCAGATACTTACTGTAGTTGCGTTTGAATAGATATTTGTTATTAAGAATAGTATTCATCATCTCTTCAAATACTGAACATATTTTCTTGTAATTCTTATAAAAATCGCCTTTTGGATAGAATAATTCATAGTTTTCATTGATAAAGTCTTGTTCTTCATCAAAAAATTCTATACTTTCTATAACAGCGGAGCTGCTTTTGTCATTTAAGTCTCTGGTATGAAAACCAATTAATCTAATAAAATCTTTAATATCTTTTGATGAGCTTTGTGAATAATTGAAGTTATATGCCATAATAAAGCAATCATTCGATA
>CAYLSY010000079.1:0-9170 GCA_964386275.1 uncultured Hyphomicrobiales bacterium | reverse complement strand
TGCAAAGGCGAGTTACAAGCATACTGAATGGATGGATGAAATAATTTATACATTTGGATTATAGCATTTCCTATAAATATAAGGAATTAGTATCATCCGTAATTGCTTAGCAACAAAAATAGTTAATAATTGTCACTTTTCAATTATATACTATATGTAATAAAATACAATGTATATTATTAGTATTGAGACTTCTGAAAAACAACAAAAAGATTAGTATTCATTCATAGCGGAACGATAAATCGAGTCGATGAAGGGAAGATGGATTCTTCGCTCCACTACGTTTCGTTCTGATTGATTATTTTTCAGAAGTCTCTTCAACATGCTATTAAAACTTATTCACTCCGGTAACCATAACGACATAGTAATTTCCCATATCTGTAATTGTAACGTTTTCCGGCGGAACAATGTCGTAATGACCGGTATTCAGGAAGCGCACCATGTCGGATTGCTTGAGCTGACCGCTCGGAATTGCCGCTTTATCGATGCGGAAAACTATTGTCGCATTTAAATCATTTTCGCCGACGATGTCCCACAACTTGTTTGATTTTGCGCCACTTGTGCCGACTGCATTTAAATTCACTTTCAACTCATTGCCGTCGCCGGCTGTAATTGTGCAAGTGTAATTGTTTGTGCCGTCGGTAATCGGGAATGTCAATGGATTGCCGGAGGCTGTTGTCAGCACAAGATAACCGTCGCCGGTGGCTTTGATTAAACCGCTGCCGGTAATATCTCCCGTAACTGTTAAATCAGCATTGTCAATGACAAATGTGTTGTTTTCTATGTTAATTGTATTAACAGTAACATTGGTATTGCCGTTAAAAGCTTTTGTAGAAATCGAAGAACCGACGGCAGAACCAGCAACGGCATCGCCGATATTGCCAAAATAGCGGATACCCCAGTAATTATTGTCAGGGTTATTTCCTTCCCCTTCGGAATAACCGGCGGAAACATAAGCATTTTCGGCAAGTGTACTTACAGTTTTGGGGTTATTCGAAGCGCCATCGGTCAAATATTTCTCGCTGCCTGCTTCGCCGTTGTATTCAAAGACTTCGATGCGGTAAAGCTCGCCTTCTGCCAAATGTGTAAGACTCACCGACGGATTTGCGTCGCTGCCGTTGTAAATGCAGTACCAGCCTGTGCCTATTTCCGTTCCCTTGGAACCCCAATTGGCGCTTGGAGTGTATGTCGCATTATCAGCAGGCGCTTGCGAGCCTGTGTTTACGGCTTCTTTCATAAATGCGACGCAGTATGAGCCGTTTCCGCGAGTCCAGCTGATAGTCATAGTCGTCGAGCCTTGAACGGTTTGAATTATTGTATTTGATTGAATGGTTGGAGTTGATTGCGCCGGGTCAGCGCCGTACTTGTATTCATAGCAGCCCATATCGATTGTGCCTGGGTTGCCGTCGTCTTTATCGAGTTTTCTGCCAAAGCCTGCGCCTCGAATGTCGTTAAGCGACCAAGCATCATCAAAATATGTATTATCTCCAGCATCAACACAAGGTGAATCGCCGTAAAGGCGGAAATCGCCGTTAGCTGCATCAACAAATATGGGATTGGAATTTGTATTGTGATTAGTTGCAGTAAAAGTTCCTGAGCTTATAGTAACATCATTTGCTCCATTTGAATAACAAGAATAGTTTAGCGTTGTTGTGCCGCCGCTGCTAAGATATATTTGATTACCTTGTCCGTTGCCGGAAGTATTTCCCCAGAAAATCGAATTATTTATTGTAGGAGTGCAATTATCATTATGCATACCGCCACCGACTGTTGCAGCGTAATTACCATAGAATGTACAGTTAACGATGTTTGCATTATTATTGTAATTTACCATCGCACCTCCATTGTTAGCACGATTAAAGCTAAAAAGACAATTTGAGACTACGGAAGACGATTGATGATTATATAATGCGCCTTGTTGTGAATAATTATGTGTAAAAACACAATTCGTAATGACAGGTGATGAATTACTTTCATTTTGAATACCAGCGCCGAAAGCCGAAGCACAATTTGAAGTAAAATTACAATTTCTTATTGTCGGCGAGTTATTAATGTTATATAAACCACCGCCATGATGAAAGGGCCACGAACCTAAATTCGCATTACCTCCCTTGACTGTGAATCCATCAAGAACCGCTGATGTTGTCAATCCCAAGCCATTTGGATGATAAAATACATGATAGCAATTTTCTTCATTATTGCTGATATTTAAAGTCGCTCCACTGCCAGTTACAATATCATTTCCTGATAAATCACCGCTCAATATCGTTTCGTTTGCTCCGCCAACACCATAATCGGTTCTATCGGTTACTTCATCTTCGCTTCCGGCAAAGCCGCCATAAATTGCCACGCCTTCAATCATACGGAAGTGATTATAACGAGAACCGCCGCCCAAACCATAATCATAGCTCGGTTTGTATATTCCGGCTGCCACCCAGATTTGGTCGCCGATAAATGCTGCATCTAAAGCGCTTTGCAGTGAAGTATAGGCATTAGCCCAACTTGTTCCATCATTCAAACCACTCGCATTGTCATTAACGTAGATAATAATCGGGTTTAAATAATTTGATGATAATGTCCATTGCGAAAAACCGTCAATACCCGTTACTGTTAAGTTGTTATTGCCACTATTAACAACGCCGCCTTGATTAACCCAACTTAAGCCGTCATCTGTTGATTTGAATGCATCCAAATCAGCTTCGGTATTGCTGTTTAGCTCTCCATCAAGATAGTTGAACACAAGAGTTGCGTTCAACCCGCTATTATTTGTTGGAACAATGTTATACTTGCGTAAAATGCTGTTGCTTTTGTAACCGCTTGCGGAATGGCTCCTTGTTATTGTGGTCGAACCCATATTTGCAGAGGTTGTGATTACTGCACCCAAGCCACCAACATTTTGCGATGTAATGTTATTCAAGTTTCTTGTGGTTGTAATCGAGCCTGTTGTACCGGAAAAAACTCCGCTTCCTTCGACTAAAGCGCCGTTTGGACCGATTGTAACGGTCTGACCATTTAAACTCATATTCTTTTCGAGCAGCAAATTGCCATTGACCGTAATCCCCGATGATAGAGTTGGGTTTGAAGTTGAAGAAATCAACAGGTTATTTGCTGTCGGAGCGCCGCTTATGTCTGCTTCATAAGTTGATACATTCGCTAAATTCCATTTATAAAGTCCATGACTTTGCGATGCCGCAGTCGCGCCGTCGCTCCAATTATTATCATTTGAATAGGTCGAATTTTCGACACCAATCCAAGTGTTGAAAGCATTAGAAGCTACCCAGTCAGTAGCTTCATCCATATTAGTGAGGGTACCATGCTTCCCATTTCCTGTCAAATCATAAAGAGTTGTGCCTGCGCCTTCGTTAAATCGATAATAGGCAACAAGGTTGGCTTCGTTGCCGATTAAGGCTTTTGTCATGTTTTCGCGGATTTCGGTTTCGGTTCGGACAGTGTGCCAAATTCGAACTTCATCAATTTGTCCTTGAAAGTAAGTATTGTAATGAGCTAACCCACCAATTCTTAATTGTGCCGGTGAGTTTGATTTTGTTAAAGTACCGCTTGCATCAAGAACTCCATTTACATAAAGCTTAATATTATTTCCATCTTTTGTAACCGCTACATGTGTCCAATCCCCAGAATTAATTGTAATATTTCCTGAAACTGCTCCAAAACCTCCGTCGTTCATGCCAAATTCGAGTTTTCCACTTCCACGTCTGAATTCTACAACATTGTTCCAATCAGAAAACCAAGTAACTATTGGTTTTTCATCGTTAATAAATGCTGGATTAATCCAAGCTTCTATAGTTAAAGTTGAATTATTATATGCCGGTGATGATGTAAAGTCAACATAATCATTAGTTCCATCAAAATCCAATGCTTTCCTTGCGCCGTCCAAGGCGCCCGAGGCTGCCCAAGTCGGACCATTTATTGTGCCATTATTAGAATTCGTGCTGTTATCTGTTAGTGTTGTGCCTGTGCCATCGCTCATTTTGTAATAAGCTTTTAAATTAGATTCGTCTCCTGCTAACGAGTAGAACATGTATTGACGTAATTGAGCTTCTGTTCGGGCAACATTCCATACTTCGACATTATCCATATACCCGCCGAAGAAAGGCCAAAAACTTCCACCTCCTCCTCTTACAGTTCCAAGATAGAATTCATCAATATTTAATACACCTGCACTTTCTGTTCCACTTCCAGTAAGCATACCGTTAATATATAGTTTTAAATTTATTCCATCTTTAACATAAGCTACATGTGTCCAAGTGTTTAATGGTATAGTTGCTGATGAGGTAGCAAATATGAACCCAGAAAAAATCGCTTCGAGTTCCATATTGTCATTGATTTGTAAATATGCAATATTGTAATTAAAACCAGAAGAACTACCCCAACCGAATACTTCCTGTTGTCCATACCTTGTCGGCATAATCCATCCGGCAAGAGTAAATGCATTGTCATCATATTGTGCTCCAACTAATGTAGATAAAACATAATCATTGGTTCCATCAAACTTCAGAGCATATCCGCCAATCTGTGAATATGCGTTAACTCCGATTAAGAGTCCTAATACCAATACAAAACAATGTAGTTTTGCGTTCATTTTTCCTCCGTAATAACAATGAATTGTGTATCAATCTACAAAGTTAACAAAAAAAATATATACTCTTCTTAAAAAAAAACAATTTCTTAATAAATTATAACTTCTTTTTGCTTCGTTTCTTCAGTTCCATTGCATTTCGCCTTAGTCCCTGAGGTTTTATTCTTCGGATGGTGCTTCCATTGAATCTTTCCTTGAATTCATCGTCGGTAATATCCATCGCTTTTTTTAGTTCAAGGGCTGTTTCGCCGTTTCTCGGGAAAAACCTGCTTTCAGATGTTTTTTCAATTATACTGTTCCAAGGACAGACTTCCTGGCAAATGTCGCAACCGTAAAGCCATCCAGCTAATTCAATGCCCGGGGGTATTTCATCCTCCGGCTTCAGCTCGATTGTATAATAAGCTATACATTTTCGGCAATCAATTACCTGAGGTTGAATAATTGCTGCATTCGGACAAGCTTCGATACAAAGCCGGCATGTGCCGCAATGCTCGCCAGACGGCTCAGAAGGTTCAAATTTTAAACTAGTAACTATTATTCCTAAAAAGAACCATGAACCGAGTTCTTTCGATATGACGACTCCGTTTTTTCCCTGCCAACCGATGCCGGAGCGCAATGCGAGCTGCTTTTCGGGTAGCGGTCCCGAATCAACATACGCTTTGTTAATTGAATCGGGTGCGGCAGATTGAATAAAATCTACTATTTTCAATAGTTTGTCTTTGATAACGTGATGATAATCATCACCCCATGCATGCCGAGAAATTTTACCGTATTTGCCTGAGGGATCGTCTGGATAGCTGTGTCCAGTAAAGTAATTATGCGCAAAAACGAGAATGGAACAAGCATCTGGATATGATGAGCGAATGTCTTTCCAAGCTTTGATTTTCTTCAGCATGAATTGCATATTGCCGTGCATGCCATCGGCAATCCAGCTTTCGAGGTTTTCGGCAGATTCTGTGAACGGCTCGGAGTCTGCAACTCTAATTTTTGAGAAACCAAGGTCAAATGCCTTTTGTTTTATCAATTCAAACAATTCATTCATATTTTATCTTAACAATATCAATCGGTATACTTTTACTTCAGAACCAGAACTCAATCTCAGAAAATAAGAGCCGGACGCCAATGTATTCATATTCAATAAATATTCGTAATAGCCTTTTTCTAATTCAGATGAGACTATGTTCATCAAAAACTGCCCTTTAATCGTAATTAAATCCAAATCGTAATATCCTTTTTTCTCGATAAACAGCTGCACAAGCGATTCTCCAAATGATGGATTCGGCGAAGCCACCAGCGGTTCGTCGATTCGGCGTGATAGAACAGTAATTGAACCATAATGGTGATAAAGCTCTAAATTAGCGCCGCCATAGAAAGAAAAATTTGAATATGGCAACACCGAAAAACATGTCTGGCAAGGCAACACAAGCGCTTTATAAGAATAATTAACACCGTTTCTTAGTCCTTCGGGCAATAAAACGACAATGCTATCCCATTCGTTCTGCGATGTCTCGGCAGCGCTACAATGTAATAATGTATTGGGTATTTTAAAAGTAATTTTAAAACCTTCTATATTCAAATATTTTTCAGGAATACGCGAGTCGATTGCGACTTCAAACGGAATTTCGATTGTCTCGCCAACATATGCAGTTGTATCAGGCAGTCTCAAGTATACAGGGTAACGAAAACTGAATGTGATTGAATCCGCCGGTGAACTTTTTGTGAAATTACGCCATAACAGCGCCTTACCGTCGCGAGTAACCGTAATAATCGTATCTCCGCTCGGTGAATACCCAGCCGAAATTATTTGCCCGAATGAATTAGTCGGTTTGCCGAGCGGTAAGCCGAAAACCGAGTGCCATTGTATGAAAGTCGAATCCAAACCGGCGCTTAATATTGCGTTATATTTTGGATGGTAACGAACTGCCCGGATGTGGAAACTATGCTTGCTCAATTCTAATAATCCGGCGCCGGTCGCAATATTCCAAGTTCTGACGATATTATCAGTGCCACCGGAAGCAACATGTTTCGAATCAGGCGAAATGTCAACAGACCACAATACTGGCGTGGAGGCATCGTTCGAGAACTTAGAAACTATATCGCCGCGCTCGATGTCGCACACATATACCGTACCGGCAAATCCGCAAAATGACAAGTATTTACCATCAACCGAAAAATTCACTGCATAGCATTCAAGGTTGTTGTTGTAATAATACTTCTTTTCGACCTGCGTGGTTTTGAATGAAAACACGCTCACCGAGCCATCGTAAGACGCTGCGGCAAAGCGTTGACCATCATTGTTGGAAGCCACACATTTGACAATTCGTTTGTATCCGTCCAAAATTCTTTGCAATGAATGAGCGCTGCGAACCCATAAATACACAGCGGTATCAATGGCGATTAAAGCCGAATCGCAATCTGCATTCGAGTTAACGTCTTGAACACAGCACCCGGAATAAATAGTCCCGATATCGCCGGCATAGATAGAATCAATCGCCATAAATGTAGTTGAACTCCAAAACTTTACCCAGCCATCTTTCGAGGCAGTAAAAAATTCCCTGCCATTCGAAGTAAATTGGCTAGATACGATTTCCCCATCATGCGCCTTGTCGATTTTGATGATTAAATAAGGCTTGGAATAGATTTCCGGTACAACTTTTAACATCAATTTACAATTTTGCAGAAATGGAATTTCCCAAAAATATTCCGTATCGAAGATGTTTTCGGCAATAGAAAACCACGAGTCTCCCCCATCGCTCGAACAGAAGAGTGAATAAGAAAAAGCATCTTCGTCGGCTTCCCAGCTGAATCTGACGACCTTTCCGGCTACGAGCGAGTCCGACGGCGATGGTTCATTTAGTTTCACCCCACAAAACGATACCGACGGCAGCATTAATAAAAAAAAGAGCCATAAGATATTGGCTCTTTTATATTTTTTTGCAATCGGTTTCATTGTTTTCCAGCTGTTTTTGCGGATAATTTGAAATTCTCCAATTCAGTAGGTTGTGTAATTTCGGTAATACAATATAAAGAATATATAAAATAATATAATATATTAAATAAAAAATATATTAAGAATATTACCGTATAAAATTTTTGAAATTAAACTATATGTTCTTTCAGGCGCGATTCAATTTGCTGGCGCGGAACTGCGCCGATGATGCTATCGACAACCTGACCACCTTTGAAAATCAATAATGTCGGAATCGAACGAATTCCGTATTGCATGGCTGTTCTTTGATTGCTGTCGACATCGAGTTTAAACATTTTGGCTTTTCCTTGATATTCGTTTGCCAATTCCTCGATTATCGGGGTAATCAGCCTGCAAGGTCCGCACCATGTTGCCCAAAAATCGACAAGAACGGGGATTTCCGATTTTAATACTTCGTTATCAAATTGGTCGTCAGTTACGAGCGGCAGTTGCGACATACTCTTCTCCATTTATTTAAAAAAAATATTTTTTTTGCAAAGATATTATTCTTTACTTTGTGAAACAAACATTATTTGTTTTTTGTTTGAATGACGTTTTGAGAAAATGAATATTTGCGATTGAAGAATAAAATTATAATTCGGATTCACTTATCGGAACAATACTTTTTCAAAATAATAATTTATACTGATGCTACCTCAAGAAATAATTGACGCTTACAACAAGATAAAACCACAAATCCAGCAACGGCTCGAAGATTTTTCGCGAATAGAAGAAAAAGACTATTTCTACGAGATGTGTTTTTGCATTCTTACACCTCAATCAATGGCAAAACATGCAATAGAAGTTGTTGAAAAGCTTAAGAAACGGAATTTTTTTGAGCGGCCATTCGACTCATCCGACATTTTAGGCGATAAGCGTCATTACATACGATTTCATAGAACAAAGGCAAATAAGCTCGTTCAAGCAGTCGAAAGCTATCCAAAGGTATTGTCTATATTAAAATCCGATAAAAGTGATAAGGAAAAACGAATGGAAATCATGCGTGCTGTTAATGGTTTCGGAATGAAAGAGGCTTCGCATTTCCTTAGGAATATTGGTTTTAGGGGGTTAACAATTTTAGACCGCCATATACTGAAACTTTTAGTTGTTTGCTGTGTTTATACAAAAGCGCCTGAGGTTAATACTGTAGCAAAATATTTAAAAGTTGAAAACGAATTCTTGAATTTTGCCCAAAAAGAAGGGTATAATGTGGATGAACTTGACTTATTGTTTTGGAGTATGAAAACTGGCGAGATTTTGAAGTAATTTTTTTTATTTTTTTCGTAATTTACAAAATGTTATAAATAGAATTAAGTAGCTTATGAAAAAATTTTTTTACTGCTTTTTATTTACATTATTTTTTACAACTTTATTATCGGCGCAAGAAGAAGGAAATGTATCCGATAAACTTGTTGATTCTTCATATCGTATGTCTTATGGGGCTTATCTCGGTTTAGGCTTTAATTGGCATTACGGCGATTTTAAAAAACTACCCGGTATTCCAAATTGCTGTCCCAGTTTTGAAAGCGGCAGTAGATTAGGGTTTTCCCTTGGCGCTTTTGCTGAGTATCCTCTTCAGAATGACTTGCGCTTGGGTCTTCGTGC
>CAYLSY010000078.1:0-9200 GCA_964386275.1 uncultured Hyphomicrobiales bacterium | reverse complement strand
AAAACTCATTTAATATTATAAATATAAGGGAAAATGATGAAAAGACTACTGGCTACGGCAATTCTCGCCTTTCTTTCTGTATATTCGACAAATTTTTCTTGCACAAATTTTATAGTAACAAAAGGGGCATCGGTCGACGGCTCTACTTTTATTTCGTATAATGCCGATGCCGGAGGTTTCATGGAGCCGCTGTATTTCATGCCAGGGGCAGAGCATCCCGATGGCTCGATGGTTGATGTATACGATTGGGACTCTCACGTGTTTTTAGGTAAAATCAAGCAAGTAAAGCAGACCTATACAGTAATCGGCAATATGAATGAATACCAAGTGTCAATCGGCGAGACAACATTCGGTGGTCGTGAAGAATTGCACGATACCACCGGATTGGTCGATTACGGCTCACTCATGTTTTTGGCTCTTCAAAGGGCAAAAACCGCCCGTGAAGCCATTAAAGTAATGGGCGACCTAGTAAAGGAATACGGCTATTATTCCGAAGGCGAATCGTTTTCCGTCGCTGACCCCGAAGAGGCATGGATACTCGAAATGATTGGCAAGGGCCCCGGCAGCAAGGGAGCCGTTTGGGTTGCTGTACGGATTCCGGACGGTTATGTTGCTGCGCATGCAAACCAAGCGCGAATCCGTCAATTTTCTCTTAACGACCCGAAAAACTGCCTCTATTCGCCCGACGTAATTGACTTTGCAATCCAAAAAGGCTATTACGACCCGAAATCGAAAAAGCCGTTCAGCTTCGTTGACGCTTATTGTCCGCTCGAACCCGGAGCGCTTTTGGCATGCGAAAGCAGGGTTTGGAGCTTGTTTATTCATGCGGCTCCGTCGCAGAACTTTTCGCCTGATTATTGGCGCTGCGTCGAGGGCGCCGAGCCTTATCCACTCTACATTAAACCAGATAAAAAGATTTCCGTCAGGGATGTTATGTCTTTTATGCGCGACCATTTCGAAGGCACCGAATTTGATATGACAAAAGGCTTGGCAGCCGAACCTTACGGACTTCCTTACCGTTGGAAAGGCTTAGCTTGGAAACTCGAGGGCGACACAAATACTCAATATTACTGGGAGCGACCGATTTCCACGCAGCAGACGGCATTTTCGTTCGTTTCGCAGATGCGCTCGTTTCTGCCCCGTCAAATCGGAGGGGTATTTTGGTATGGAGTCGACGATACATACTCGAATGTGTATATTCCACTCTATTGCTCGATGACACGCGTTCCCAAAACTTTTACCGTCGGCAGCATCGGGGATTTCACCCTTGAATCAGGCTTTTGGGTGTTTAATCTTGTTTCTAACCTCGCATATTCAAAGTATTCGTTTATTATCAAGGATATTCAAGCCGTTCAAAAGGAGCTTGAAGACAAGTTTGCCGCTTATCAGCCGGCAATAGAGCTTGCAGCGAAAGAATTATTCAAGCAAGACCCTGCGCTGGCAGCGGAATTTTTGACGGATTATTCCTGCAACCAATCGGATATGACGGTTAATCGTTGGCGTGATCTGTGGCGCGAGCTCGTAATGAAGTATAATGACGGATACATTAACGACGTAAAAGTTGAGCACGGCAGGCACCCAAAAAGCAGCGGCTACAGCAACACTTTCTTGCAAAGAGTCGTTAAGGAACGTCCGGGATATTTCAATCTTGAGTGGAAAAAAGGAAAGAAATAAAAAAAAAGCCGCAATCCTTTTACGTTTTGCGGCTCACTGTTCCCTGAGGGGTTCAATATGGAAAAACACTCATATACTAATACGTAACAAATAGGCAAAAAGTTACAAATAATTTATATTTTTTTTAAAATGACTTATCTTCCTATATTAATTGACTTAAAAGGAAAGAAAATACTTGTTGTCGGCGGCGGGAAAATTGCTCTGCGCAAGGTTCAAACACTTATTGAATACTGCGCCGAGCCGACAGTAATTTCAATTGCATTCGAAGATGAAATTCTTAAACTGGAGTCCGAAGGCAAGCTGAAAGCCATTGAAAAGCCCTATGAAAAGGGCGATGCTGCGTCGTTTG
Organism: uncultured Hyphomicrobiales bacterium; assembly: GCA_964386275.1. GTDB lineage: Bacteria > Bacteroidota > Ignavibacteria > Kapaibacteriales > UBA2268 > CAYLSY01. Next base: position 7,177 of record CAYLSY010000078.1, on the reverse strand, counting down.
ACTTGGTTTTTTGCGCTACCGGTTCGCCCGAAACAGATAAAAAGGTATATGACGATTGCTTGAAGACCGGCGCGTTGCTAAATGTCGCAGATGTGCCGGAATTATGTAATTTTATTATGCCGGCAACGATTCGGCGGAATCAATTGACGGTTTCGATAGCATCTCAAGGTAGTTCACCTTTTTTAGTCAAGCATTTGCGAAAGAAATTTGAAAATTGTTTACCTGATGAATATTCGGCAATATCGGCTTTGGCGGCTGATTTCCGAGTCTTTATAATGAGCATGGTCAATATGAGCGAAACCGAGAAAACAGGCGCTTTTGAAAAATTCCTTGAAATAGACTGGGTAACGATTTTACGAGAAGACGGAATGGAAACAGCCCAAAAGCTAATATCGGAATTGAAAAGCTATGTTGAGAAGTTTTAAAATATTGAGCGCTATATTGCTTTTCGCAGGAATTATCTCAGGATGTTCCCAAGCTGCTCGATTTACTGCTGAGCATCCCAATTCTAAACCTAATACGAGTTCGGAAACAAGAAAAAAGTATCAGCAATCAAATGAAGATACAAATGAAAGCTCAGCGATTATATCACGAATCAATAGGAATAACGGGAGCAGCAGCGCAAGAATTCACGGTTATGCATCATATTACTCCGACCAATTTCACGGTAAACCGACTGCAAGCGGAGAAATTTACGATAAAGGGCAATTGACTGCCGCTCATCCTACCTTTCCATTCGGTAGTTTAGTCGCTGTTCATAACCTGAAAAATGGGAAAACGGTTGTAGTTCGTATAAACGACCGCGGACCTTTCAAGGAAGGTAGAATCATCGATTTGTCGAAATCCGCTGCAGAAGCTCTCGATATGATTGCCGACGGGATTGTGGAAGTGGAAATAGAGTTGGTAGAGTGAAGAATTAAGGTCAGTTATAAAAAAAAACTCCTGCATTAATTGTGAGCAGGAGTTTTTTTGAAAAGAAAAATAAATTGTTATTTATTTTTTTTATAAAAATCTTCCATGAAATTAGCCAAAAATTGGCATGAGGCGGTCGGGCAAGCGTTGTAAACGCTGGCGCGAATGCCGCCCACCGAGCGATGTCCCTTCAAACCGAACATGTTCAACGCCTTTGCCTCGTTTACGAATTTTGCTTCCAAATCGGCATTAGGCAAATTGAAAGTGATGTTCATAATCGAACGGTCTTCCTTGTCGGTAACAGTGCCTTTGTAGAATTCTGGATATGTGTCAATCACGTCGTAAATCAGTTTAGCTTTGGCTTCATTGACTTTTTCTATCGCTTCTAATCCGCCTTGCTTCAAAATCCATTTGAAAGTGCGGTGAACGACGAAAACCGGCAAGCATGGCGGAGTATTGAACAAAGATTCCTTATCGACATGCGTTTTATATTTGAGCATAGTCGGAATGTCTTTCTTAGCTTTTTCCTCAATCCAACTCTTTTTGACGCATACAAATGTTACGCCTGCCGGCCCAATATTCTTTTGAGCGCCAGCATAAATCAAGTTGAACTTGGAATAATCGAGTCGGCGGCTAAGGAAATCCGACGACATATCGGCTACGAGCGGCACAGAACCGACATCGGGAATATTTTTAACGCGAGTGCCAAAAATAGTATTGTTGGTTGTAATATGAGCATAATCAGCATCGGCGCTCCATTTGCAATTCTTCGGAATAAAAGTGTAGTTCTGTTCTTCCGAAGAGCCTACAACGCAGACCTCGCCGAACATTTTTGCCTCTTTAATCGCCTTGCGCGACCATTCGCCTGTATTTAAGTAATCGGCTTTTGTATGCAAGAAGTTCATCGGCAGCATAGCAAATTGCATGCTAGCGCCGCCTCCGAGAAAAATGACATAGTATTCGTCTTCGCTTAAACCCATTATTTTCAGAGCATCGCTTTGGGCTTCCTTGATTACAGCATCGAATTCCTTTGAGCGGTGGCTGATTTCCATAATGGACATGCCTGTATTTTGAAAATTCATTACAGCATCGCGGGTTTCTTCGACTACTTCGACCGGAAGTATTGCCGGACCGGCATAGAAATTGTGCGCTCTTTGCATAAAATTCTCCTTCTATAAAAAGCGTTTATGTTTTTGAACAAATTCAACATTCAAAAATAATACAAATAAATTGATTATAGCAATATTTATATATTTAAAAGTGGAAACTGCCGCTTTTCTTACGTAACAATTTGAATCAAAAATATAAAGTGCATAATTTCAACTCTCAATAATAGAATCCGGCTACTTTTTCAATTCAACGCCTTTTTCAATCCAATCTGGCGCAGGTTTATGCAGCAGATATGTATCGTAAAATTCCTTCATTTTCATTGCGTAATCAATCCTGTTTGGCAGTTTCATGGGCCAATGCGGTTCTCCGTGGTATTGCAGGAAAATACAGTTTTTATTTAGTCTTTTCCAAGCAAGGAAAATTTCTATGCTTTGCTGCCATGGCACCATCTGGTCTTCGTCTCCAGCCATAAGCAGAAGCGGAGTATTAGCCTTGTTGGCAAAGAACACAGGCGAATTGCGAATATAGCTCGATAGGGAATCCCAAAGCGTGCCTCCGATGCGGCTTTGGAACTTCTCGTACTGCATTTGGCGCGCTCTGCCGGATTCAGTTCTGATTCCGCTATAAGCGCTGGTCATATTCCCGACAGTCGCTCCAGCTACGGCAGCTTTGAAAAAATTAGTTTGAGTTATTAAAAATGCAGTCTGGTAGCCGCTCCAAGAATGCCCCCATAATCCCACGGCGTTTGTATCAGCCATGCCCATTGCAGCAAGTTTACGAACTGCAGGTATAATGCAGTTATAAGCAGAAGCTCCCGGAGAGCCTGCCTCATACTTAATATCAGGGAATAAAATTAAATAACCGTCGGCGCTATACATTGGAAAAATTGGCCAGTGGCTAGCCTTAGGAGTAAAAAAATTAAGCGCCGCATCGGAATACCGCTCATAAAAACATACGATTACCGGATATTTTTTCTTTGGGTCGAAATTCTCTGGTTTAATAACAAAACCTTGCAAAGTGTCGCCTTTGAGCGAAGTGTAATCGAATACTTCGGTGTCGCCCCAGAAATATTCTTCCACTTGAGAGTTCAAGTTGCTGATTTTACGAGGTTTGCGGAAAGTTGAATCTGCAACCCAAACATCCGGATACTCGTTATATGCCTGCCTTGAATAAAGGAACATATTTGCGTTTTTAGCCTTGCCGATAAGATTGAATTTCTTCTTGTCGTGCAAGAGAGTTTCGGAGCCGAGAATTTCAACCCCAATTGTTGCTAAATCCGATTCCTTGGTCTTTTCGTGAAAACCTGATATATATATATTGTCGCCTTTTTTATAGTATTTTTTGTCGGGGTCTATATTTTTAATTCGATAATTAACTTGCGAGATTCTACCGTCGCCGGCAGTAAGACTTAAGCAGTTAAAACCGTTGTGAGTATTAATTTTCCAGATGTCATATCTATCGTAAATTAAAAAAGCAGCATCATTTTCCAACCAGCCCCCGAAACCATATGGTTGAGGCTCGCTCGGCATATCCCAATCCTCATCATAAAGCGGATAATCAATGCCGCGAGAGGCGAAGTATGTTGTATCGAGGCGGCAATCATACAAGCGCCAGCCTTTTTTATAGTAGTAAACAATGAAATTGCCAGCAGGCGATAAATAATAACTGCTGCTAAGTTTCTTCATGATGAGTTTTCGTTCGCCGCTGGCTAAATTTACAGCATAAAGGTCATAGTAATCGTCGTCCCATTGGATTTCACTCAAATAAGGCTTTGGGTTTATACCGACTGTAAATTGTGAATTCAAGGGATACTCGACCTCTGGCAAACTGTCGTCTGCTAACTGAACGAGGCGATTTGTTTCAGGATTGTAATAAGCTAAAAAAGTGTTGTCTTTATTTTTGCTATACCAATTTTTTTCGTTAGATTTGATGCGTCCGTCTTTCCAGTGCCAGACATCGCCTTCGGTTTTTTTTAATATTAAATCGGTAGAATAAAAATTAGAATCGACATATTTGATTTTTTCTTCTTTTGTTGATGAATCCTTAAGCGGTTTCAATCCGAAATATAGGTTCGAGCCGTCGATTGACCATTTCAACTCATTTTTAAACGGAATAAAATATCCTTTGGGAGTATTTGCGCTGTCAACAGCATGAATCATTTCATGTAGTTTAGCTGCCCATATCTTTAATTGACAGTCGTCTGGTTCGTCATTTCGCAGTTTTTCCGAACTGACAAAACCCAGTAAATACCGGTGATGTGTCCAATTTAAACTGGAATAATTAGCATTTGCCTTTCCGGTAATTTTGATTGGCAGCATGTTCCCGGATTTCATATCGATAGCGTATACCCCGTTGCGTTCTCCTCGTGGCTCGGCTACGATATATGCAAACCATGCCGAAGTCGAGTCAAAGGCATATTCGGTTACATATTGGAAAATCAATTCCGAGCCGGATTCCAAATGACGCAAAGCTAAATCTTGACCGATAATTTTTTTCTCATCTCCTTTTTTCTCAGGGCTGATTTTATAGGCAAGCCATTTTGAATCATTCGAAAATGTGAATGACTCTACGTTTTCGATTGTAGTCGTTGTAATCTTTATTAAATTTGCTATAACCATTCCGTTCTTGGGTTTTTCTTTGCCTTTTTCAAGATTTTCAAGTTCGAGCGCTTTCGGAAGAAGAGCCATTGCAGCCCATTTCCCGTCTTCGGAAAACAATGGTCTGCTGCCGCGTTCAACGGTAATCGAAGTATCCCTTTCTGTTGAACTTATAACTGCCCGACCGTCGCCACGGTCAAGTTCTTCGGAATAAGCAACCCATTTGCCGTCGTTCGAAATCGACGGTGAGCGCAAAGAACGAAATTTCAGGGCATCTTCGATTGTTATTGAGCGCTTTTCGGCTGCAGACAATGTAAATGAGACGCTCAACAATACCATTATCAGTATTGCGATAGGTTTAAAGCAGGAAACGACGGATTTCATATGTACTTTTCCAAATTTTTTGTGAAACAGTATCCTTTTTTTATTTTACAAACATAATTATTGTTAATAAAATGAAAAATTATTTTTAAATTTATATTTTTATCATTTATAAAAAGGTGGCGGTTAATGAAAAGATTTTTATTACTTATAATATGCGCTGCGTTGGTTTCGAGCGCCGCAGTTACAGCAGAGAAACCCAAAAAAGATAAAGGCGAGTTTGTCGAATATGTGAATAAATTTTGGGACGAAATCAAGAAATCGGTCGAAGATTTCGGTAAAGAACCTGAAAAAAAGAACCTTACATTCAAATTGGACTTTTCTGGCATGGCTTTGCCAAAAGCCGCATCAGAATTCAAGCAACAGTGGCACAACGAGCCAATTTCGCAAGGTTCGACCGGCACATGCTGGTGCTTTTCTTCGACATCTTACTTGGAATCTGAAATTCAACGTTTGAGCGGTAAAAAAGTTAAGATTTCCGAGATGTTCACAGTATATTGGGAATATGTCGAAAAAGCCCGCCGATTCATACGCGAACGCGGCAATTCTCACTTTGCCGAAGGTTCGGAAGGTAATGCAGTTACACGCATTTGGAAACAATATGGTTGCGTCCCCGAAGACGCATACACAGGTTTGAAATCCGGGCAAAAGTTCCATGCCCATGATAAACTTATTGCCGAAATGACGGCTTACCTTAATTCGCTCAAAACATCGAATGCTTGGAACGAAGAAGAAGCGCTGACAACAATTAAAGCAATTTTGAATTTCTATCTCGGCGTTCCACCGGAAAAAGTAACGGTCGACGGCAAAACTATGACGCCGCTCGAATACATGAGAAATTACCTCAAAATCGTGCCTGACGATTATATCGAGTTCATGTCTATGCTGGCTTATCCATTTTATACTTATGCCGAACTTGAGGTTGAGGATAATTGGTGGAAATCCAAAGACTACTGCAATATTCCGATTGACGATTTTATGACAATCGTTAAAAACGCAGTCAAAAAAGGCTATACTCTTGCTATAGGCGGCGATGTTTCCGAGCCGGGTTATGATTTTCGTTCCCAGTGCGCAATAGTGCCTACTTTCGACATACCCTCAGAATATATTGACGACAATGCTCGGCAAATGCGCTTCGACAACAAAACTACTACCGACGACCATGGCGTACACATTGTTGGATGGCTCGAAAAAGACGGCGTCATGTGGTTTCTGGTCAAAGATTCTGGCAGCGGCTCGCGTAACGGCACAAGCAAGGGGTATTATTTCTACCACGAAGATTATATCAAGCTGAAAATGCTGAGCTTTACGATACATCGTTCTGCGGTTGAAGACGTTTTAAAGAAAATGAAATAATTCATAGTAGAAATGAAATGAATAAAAATAAGTTTTTACTCTTGCTTTTAGTTTTGTTGCTTAGCACGCCTTTTGCGCATTCGGCAATCGTTTACACCAATCCTGAACCGGATATTGTCAATACTTCGCCATTTGATGGAGTATTTATTGATATTGACAATGACGGCGTTGATGATTTTGAAATTCGCAACTTCCTTGCCAGCCAAACCATGCAGGAAGTTGAAATATATTTTAAAAGTTCGAACTTATATGTATTGAAAGCATCGAACGGTTCTCCTTTAGCTTGTAATGCCGATTTCGAGGTGTTCGATGGAGCGGGTGAGTGGTGGTATCCATCAATGAGTATGGCTTACCTTAGGAATCATAAAAATAAAGGCGATATTTTCATTGCAGTTATGATTAATAAAGGCGATTACTATTATTATGGCTGGATTCGTTTGAATATTGTTACGTCTACCGAACTGATTACAACAACAATAATTGATTATGCATACGACAATGAAAACGAAAAGCCGATTACAACGGGCGATGTCGGTTCAAACAGTGTTTATGAACCGAATCCGGATTTTGGATTAATATTAGCTCCTAATCCTGCGAAAGACCAGTTAAATATATTATTAGACGGGTTTCCGGGAGTCTTGTTTGGATTTTCGATAATAAACGAATTCGGCATCGAGGTTAATTGCTCAAATTCCCTTGCGGCATTAGTTACTACAAATCTTACTATTGATTGTTCAAATCTTAAAAGCGGGGTCTATTTCTGCAAGTTAGAGACAAGCTATGGAATAATCATGAGAAAATTTGTTATTATTTGAAATTCT
>CAYLSY010000077.1:8248-9226 GCA_964386275.1 uncultured Hyphomicrobiales bacterium | reverse complement strand
ACTAAAGACGCCACAGCAAAAGCAACAGCCGCCTATGACAAAGCAATTGCTGATTTCACAGCTTGGACAAACGCAATGGCTCCTGCAGACCAAATGGCTTTAGACGCTATTAAAGCCGAAATGCCCGCAAAGTTCAAAATGATTCAAGACGCTCAAAAAGTAATTGCCGACAACTATGAAAAAAATTGGAAGCCCAAAATGGCTGAAGAAGACATTAAAAAATTCGACGAAACCAAAACCGCTTTAGACAAAAAAGCTGGCGATGCTCAAAAAGCAGCCCAAGCAAAAATCGATGGTTTCAAGTTCGAAGCACCTGCTCCAGTCGAACCGGCTCCGGAACCCAAAAAGAAATAATTACTTTATTTCAAGCTTAAACTCTTTTAAATATACAATAATATTTTCCATCCTCTAAATATTATTGATAGAATACCCCTCCTAATACGAGGGGTTTTTTTTATATTTGCCAATTAATTATCTAAGATTTTTCATTAGATGATGCAAATATTTACGAAAACGGCTGCCACACGAGAAAATCCCCCTACCCCCTTTTCCAAAAGGGGGAAAAGAGTGACTTTCTTAATTATTTAATTTATATATATTTATGAAACATAGAATTTCTATTGGAATATTTGGGTTTATTATTTGATTTGATTTTCAGGATTTTTTTCGTTTCAAGGATTATTAAACACCTTCAATAAAATATATGTTATTTAAAAAAAAGGATACAAAAGAAAACGACTCAGATGCAATGTCGTTCTTAGACCACCTTGGTGAACTTAGGAACAGGATTTTATTTTCTTTAGCTGCTGTTGCAATTTCATGCGTCGTTACCGGAGTATTTATTAATTTCTTAATCGAAATAGTTTTGCTCGAACCTGCTAAAACTGCCTCGTTGGAATTGCAGAATTTAAAGCCATTCGGACAGCCTTTTCTATATTTTAAGATTATTTTTACTAGTGGTTTGATTCTGGCAATGCC
>CAYLSY010000077.1:0-8217 GCA_964386275.1 uncultured Hyphomicrobiales bacterium | reverse complement strand
TTATTCTCTTGCAGCTTTGGCGCTTTATTAAGCCTGGTTTATATCCGAAAGAGCGTCTCTGGGCAAGGTGGATTACCTTTTTCACGTCTATTTGCTTCTTTATTGGAGTTGCTTTCGCTTATTTTGTTATGGTGCCGGGCATGCTTAACTTTGCTGCAAACTTCGGCACAGAAAGCATTAAGAACATTATTGATGTTAATGAGTACCTGAGTTTCATCACAATGATTGTTTTGGCTTCGGGCTTATTGTTTGAAATGCCGATGGTGGCTTTTATCCTTGCACGTGTAGGAATTTTGACGCCGAAAATAATGTCAAAATACCGAAGGCATGCAATTGTATTAATTCTGATTATCGCCGCAGTCTTAACTCCTACGCCCGACCCAATCAGCCAGTTGATTTTTGCTGCGCCGCTTCTTGTGCTTTACGAAATCAGCATCATCATAGCAAGAATAGCCGAAAGTAAGCGCAATTCTGAGTTGGATGTTAATAATGAATAATTGTCTGAACGTGGATTTTTTTGATGAATGGGATTTTTTTAATTTAGGAATAATAATCCTATTTATCAATGTTCTGACAATAAAGGTTTTCGGTCGAGCCTGAACGACGCTTGATTATTAAGGCATTATACTACATATAATTAATTGTCTTCTCTTACTTTTTATATACAAATTACTCTTATACTCATAACTCGCCAATGTCTTCGAACCAGAGTTCCGGTTTCGTTTTGATGAATTCTTCCATCATGGTAATGCACTCCTGGTTATCCAAGTCGATAACCTCGACGCCATGGGCTTCCATGAACTCTCGCGCTCCGGCAAAAGTTCTTGATTCGCCAACGACTACTTTCTTGATGCCGAACTGCACAACAGCGCCGGCGCACATATAGCATGGCATCAGCGTCGAATAAAGCGTCGTTCCGCGATAAGAGCCAACGCGTCCGGCTGAGCGGAGACAATCAATTTCGGCATGGGTCATTGGGTCGTTGTCTTGGACTCGTTTGTTGTGTCCTCGACCGATTATTGCGTCATCTTTGACCAAAACTGCGCCAATCGGAATGCCGCCCTCGGCAAGGCTTTTGCGGGCTTGGGCAATGGCTTCATTGATAAAATCGTTCATGATTTTCATTTGCGTTTCCCCTCTTTTATTTTCATTTTAAATAGAATATTTTTCTAAATATTTTAAATTTTACTTTAATTAAAAAAAAATCCATCGTAAAGAATATTGAAAGAATTTTAATTATGTATGTATTTCATTAAAGTAGAATAAATGCAATATTAGAATTACTTCATAAATGTTTTTTAACCCTCTTACTTTCCATATTATTAACCGCAACGGCAATCGACGCATCGCCGGATACGTTTGTTATTGTCCGGCACATGTCGAGTATTCTATCGACGCCGATTATCAGCGCAATGCCTTCCGGTGGAATATGCACAGCCTGCAAAATCATTACAAGCATGATTATGCCAACACCCGGCACAGGCGCGGTGCCGATTGAAGCCAGCACAGCCGTGAAAATTATGGTCAATTGCGCGGCAATATCAAGATTGCAGCCATAGACCTGCGCAATGAATACAGCCGCGACACCCTGATAAAGCGCAGTTCCGTCCATATTAATCGTTGCGCCGAGCGGCAGCACAAAACCAGAAATTTGTTTCGGAATGCCGAGCTTGTTTTCGACGCAATCCAGCGTTACGGGCAGCGTTGCAGCCGATGAACTCGTCGAAAAACTAATCGCTTGCGCCGTTTGCATTCCCTTGAAGAAAAAGCGCGGACTCATGTTGCCGAAAAACTTGACTATACCCGAATAAACAAAAATTGTATGAATCGCCAGAGCTAAAACGACAGAAAACATATACCAAAACAGCGTCATAATAATATCAATGCCGAACTCGGCAATAGTAGAGGAAATCAGCGCAAATACTCCGAATGGCGCCAGTTTCATAATGCCGCCGACCATTTTTATCATCACTTCGCTTGCGCCGCCGAAGAAACCGAGCAGCGATGTCGTCTTACTTTTATCGACAAAAGTGCAGGCTGCGCCGAATACCACCGCAAAGAACACAATTTGAAGCATATTGCCATCCGCCATCGCACGAATCGGATTTTTGGGAACGATTTGGACAATGAAATCGACTAAATCGACTTCCAAATTCTGAGTGATTTTTTCGCTCGTTTCAGCTTGATATTCGCCGAGCAAACGCTCTTTGGATTCGGCAGAAAGGCGCTCGCCGGGCCGAATGATATTTGCTGTAAGCAATCCGATAGTAATGGCAAGCGCGGTTGTTGTTACGAAAAGGGCAAATGTTTTTATGCCGATTCGTCCGAGTTTTTTGATGTCCTCAAGGCTGGCGGCGCCCATTATGAGCGATGCAATAACCAGCGGAATGGCAAGAAAACTCAGCAGGCGGATGAAAATATCTCCAATAGGCTTAATAACAGTCGCAATCGTCGGCTGCTTCTCGATAGACGATACTTGTGCAAGGTTTTTCGAAGCGCCGTTCTGCTCAATGATTAGCCCTATCGAAATGTTGGGGTTTTCCTTTTGCTTCTTAAAGAAATTGATGATTTTGAGCTGCTCGCCGGATATATATATAACGCTGTCGGTGGCAAATAGCGAGTCTGCTTTTTTTGTTAAAAGGAAAGTAATCTTGTCCCAGCCGTCGATTTCGGTTTTACGACTGCCCGATTCGAGCTTTTCCTCGACAATTAGCTTGTCGTGATTGATTGGAAAAACAGCCCCGAACACCGCTCCCAGCACAAGCGCCAATACAATTTGAATATACAGCGGAAAAAAATACTTTTTTAAAAATGATTTTATCTGGGGCATCTTTTACTCCTTATTACCAGCATACTTGTACTCGATTTCAAACTCAACATCGGGGCTGAGGCTGCGGGTTACAGGGCAGGTCCTGACGACATTAGCCAGCAGTTGAAACTCATTCTCGTTGAGCTTGTTCGGATAGACAACTTCGAGTCTGAGTTTAGCGACTCGCCGGAATGGAACGTTCGTCATTTCCTTGAGCGCTGTGATTTTCATGCCTTCGATTGCAATCGAATGCTTGCGGGCGACAATGCCCATTATCGTCGCTATACATGAAGCCGAAGCTGCAGCCAGCAAATCCGTCGGCGAAAAGAACTCGCCTTTGCCTTCGTTATCGAGCGGCGCATCGGTTAAAAAAGTTGAGCCTGATGGTCCGTGAGTGAGCTTGCAGTGCAAGTCTCCAAGGTATTCAACGTCGATTTGTACCATAGTTGTTTGTTTTCAATATTATAGAAAAAAAGAAGTGTTTTGATTAACCCTTGTTTATTTATTTTACATTGTATACACTTGAAAAGTGGCAATCACCACCTCATGAAATATTAAGATTTAAATTATCAGATACTATATTGCTTAATAGCTCAAAAAGTACGAAAATATGAAAAATAATAATTGAAAATTGTAACTTTTTCGTAATTTTATTTTTTTTTGTTTTTTATCTTAGAATTTAAATTATTGTAAATTAGGTAGCGCTTCCAACTTTTCAAGCGTAAACAATGTGAATTCAAAGAACAATGAGAATAATTATATTATTTCATTTTTCTTTTTATAATATAGATTGTATCTTACACTATGAGAGTAAACGGGAAACAATATCGCACAATCTGGGAAAAATATGGCGACAGCAGCGCTGTTTGCATTATCGACCAACGACGTCTGCCTTTTGATTTCGTCATCGAAGAATTGCGAACGCTCGATGATTTTCTTACAGCAATTAGCGCAATGCATGTTCGAGGCGCCCCTTTAATTGGCGCTGCTGCGGCCTATGCGCTTTATATCGCCTTATTGAACGATACTGAAGACCAGTTCAAAATGGCTTTTGCCAAAGCGGCATCGCTTCTTCGGCAAACGCGGCCTACAGCTGTGAATCTCAATTGGGCAATTGACCGGCAATTGGATGCAATACAATATTGTAATTCTCGAGCAGAAGCGCTGGAACGGCTTTTAGCCAACGCAAGGAAAATCGCTGATGATGATGCGCGAAATTGCGAGTTGATTGGGGAACATGGATTGGTGATTATTAAAGAAATTTTGCATAAAAAAATAGATACAATAAGTAAAAAGAGTAAAGTAGTATTCAATATTTTGACTCACTGCAATGCCGGATGGCTGGCTACGGTTGATTGGGGAACGGCGCTGGCTCCAATTTATAAAGCTGCTAGGGCTGGAATCGACGTTCATGTATGGGTTGACGAGACCCGTCCGCGTAACCAAGGCTCAAAACTAACGGCTTGGGAGCTTGCCCAAGAAAACATACCTAACACCATTATCGTTGATAATGCAGGCGGACACTTGATGCAACATGGTTTGGTTGACATGGTGATTGTCGGCGCTGACAGAATAGCTTCCAATGGCGACGTCGCCAATAAAATCGGCACATACCTAAAAGCCATTGCCGCTTACGATAATAATGTGCCGTTCTACGTTGCTGCACCGCTTTCGTCAATTGACATGTCGCTTTCGGACGGTTTAAAAATCATAATCGAAGAGCGTGAGCAGGACGAAATATTGTTTATTGACGGAATGTCGGATTGTGGCATGAAAAATGTTCGTATTGCCCCGCATGAAAGTTCCGCTCGCAATTACGCTTTCGATGTAACCCCGTCGAGGCTCGTTACTGGTTTGATAACTGAGAAGGGCGTATGCAAAGCGGATTCTGAGAAAATTAAGTGTTTATTTAATACAATTGATTAATTATGAAACGACCAAACTGGGATGAACTATACATCACGATGTGCTACCTTGTCGGCATGCGCAGCCGCGACGGGCATACGCACGTCGGCTCGGTAATCGTCGACTCGGACAACGTGCTGGTATCGACCGGCTATAACTCGCTTCCGAGAGGTATCGAGCTTGACGAAGAACAAAAGCGCATTTCTCGGGAAAATGGCGAAAAATATTTTTGGATTGAACATGCCGAGCGAAATGCAATCTATAACGCTGCAAGACGCGGCACAATGCTGAAAGGCTGCAAACTTTATGTGCCATGGACGCCTTGCGCCGATTGCGCCCGCGCAATTATTCAAACTGGCATTTCGGAAGTGATAATTCACAAAAACGGGCAGGATTTTTATAACAAAAACACCGCAGGTCAATGGGTGGAATCGCATAATCGCACAATCGCTATGTTTGAAGAAGCCGGGGTAAATGTCCGATACATTGACTGCGCCGTTGTTATGCCTGAAATTTTTATGAATGGGCAAATTCACGATGTTGTGGTATTTTTGAACGAAGAGTTGATTAAATAATGTTGATTAAATCATTATGTCTTGCAAAAAAGAAGATTTTATCGAAATACTAAGCAAGGATAGCTCTCGAGCTACTGCAGATGCCGCTTTGAGACTGCTAAAACAACATCCCGAGCGCTTCAAGGATGTCATAGATATATGCTTTGAAACAGAATATCCAATGCCGATGCGTTGCTCTCGAGTTGTTCAGCTCTATTGCGAGATGAACCGGAATGCGCTCGAGCCGTGGCTTTCGGAAGTCGTGATTAAAACAATGAAATCACAAATTGACGGTGTAAAACGAAACATACTGAAAGCCTTAGGTCAATTTACCGACACGGAATTGCTGAAAGATGACGGTATTCTGCTTTCTGGCTGCTTCGACTTAGTCGCCGACCAGCGCGAAACGATTGCCGTAAGGGCGATGGCTATGGATTTGCTTTACAATTTATCAAAAGTAATGCCCGAATTACGCTATGAGCTTCGAGATACACTCGAACTCCAAAAGGAAGGCTGCACGCCGGCTTTGGAAAATCATATTAACAACATAATGAAAAGAATAGTATAATACATAATGGCTTTAAAACTTACAAAAACTGAAAACGCCTATATTTCCACAAATGATTCAATATTCAAAGGGCTAAATCCAGAACAGGCAAAAGCTGTTTCAGTTATAAACGGTCCGGCTCTTGTTATCGCTGGCGCTGGCAGCGGCAAAACCCGCGTCCTTACATACCGCATTGCTAATTTAATCCAAAACGGTGTTGCGCCGGAAAACATTCTTGCGTTGACGTTCACTAACAAAGCAGCAGATGAGATGAAAGACCGAATTGCCAAAATTGCTGGTATAACCGCCGCAGGACGCATTTGGGCTGGAACGTTTCATTCGGTATTCGCACGCATTTTGCGTTACGAAGCGGCGACGCTCGGCTATACAAGTTCTTTTTCGATTTACGATACCGACGATTCGCTCGGCGCAATTCGAAAGGTTATGCAGCGGCTGAATTTCGATGCCAAGCAGCTTTCGCCACAAAGTGTGCAATCCAAGATTTCGTCTGCAAAAAACAAGATGCTATCGTGGGAAAAGTTAGCCGAATCGGCAACTCAGCCGCTCGACAAGCAAGCTGCGGAAATATACGGGCAATACCAGAATCAGCTTTTTACAAGCAATGCTATGGATTTCGACGACTTGCTGCTCAACATCATTAAACTTTTCGAACGCCATAAAGAATCGCTTGAAAAATACCAGAATTACTTTAAATACATACTCGTCGATGAGTATCAGGACACAAATCGCGCACAATACATAGCCGTCAACATGCTTGCCGCAAAATACCGCAATCTGTTCGTCGTCGGCGACGATGCGCAAAGTATTTATCGTTGGCGCGGAGCAGATATTCGCAATATCCTCGATTTCGAACGCGATTATCCCGATGCCGCAATCGTCCGGCTCGAGCAGAACTATCGTTCGACTAAAACAATACTATTGGCGGCCGATTCAGTCATTAAAAACAATTCGGCGCAAATCCCAAAACAGCTATGGACTGACAATCTTGAGGGCGAAAAAGTTGAGGTTCTCGAATGCGACGATGACCGCGAAGAGGCAGAGAAAATTGCCGCCATTATTAAGCAGAATTTAAAGGACAACAAGCTGCAGCACACTGATTTTGCTGTGCTATACAGAACGAATGCCCAAGCCCTTGCAATAGAAAATTCAATGCGTAAATTCAATCTACCGTACATAGTTATAGGTGGCATTTCTTTTTACCGTCGCAAGGAAATCAAGGACACTTTGGCATATTTGAAGATTTTGGTAAATCCTAAAGACAGCGAATCATTTGAACGCGCTCTAAATGAGCCGCCGCGTGGTCTGGGTCCTACATCGATGAAGTATTTGCGCGGATTTGCATCGCTTCACAAAATTTCGCTTTACGAAGCCTTTTGCCGTGCGGGTGAAATTGGCGATTTGCAAACTCGAGCTGTCAATTCGGCAAAAGCATTTACTGATTTCCTTACTAAATTTATCGAAAACAAAGATAGACTTACGCAAACCGACCTAGTTCTATCATATATCGATGCGTCGGGTATGCTCGATATGTACCGTGAAATTGGAACAGAAGACGCGCTTGACCGTTTGAATAACATTCAACAACTGCTTTCATCGATACAGCAATATTTGGCGCAAGAGCAAGGCGCTTCGCTCGAAAGTTTTTTGCAGCAAATTTCGCTTGTTTCCGATATCGACGTAGCCAATACATCGGCTCAGGCTGTACGTTTGATGACATTGCACTCAGCAAAAGGGCTTGAATTTCCGTATGTATTTATCGCTGGAATGGAAGATGGTTTATTCCCGCTGAAACGCGGCGACATCAGCCATGAAGAGGAAGAAGAGGAACGGCGATTGTTCTATGTCGGAATCACCCGCGCCGAAAAGAAGTTATTTTTATCATTTGCAAAACGCAGACTCCGTTTCGGGGAATTGCAGATCCAATCAGCTTCGCACTTTTTAAGTGAAATAGATAAAACATGCTTGAATTGGAAAAGAAAATCGGCGTTAAACAACGAACAGTTGCCAATTCAAAAGAAAACCTCAACGACGCAATCGTTTTTCGGCAGCTTAAACCGTATTGAACCATCCAAGCCTATTCAAAGCAAAGTAGTATTTAATGTCGGCGATACTGTCAGGCACACACTTTTCGGAATCGGCAGGATTGAAGCAATCAGCGGAATCGACTCGAATAAGCAAGCCACTGTTAATTTTCGAAATGTTGGAATCAAAAAACTGGTGCTGCAATTCGCAAAATTAGAAAAAGTGAAGTAATATTACCCGAAGTAATGCTACCTCAGATTACGCATTAGAAATAGTTAAATGTACAAAAAATGGCTGCCAATCTAGAAAATCCCCCTACCCCCTTTTTCAAAGGGGGAAAAGAAATTTCTTGATAAGTC
>CAYLSY010000076.1:0-9281 GCA_964386275.1 uncultured Hyphomicrobiales bacterium | reverse complement strand
AACAAAAAAAGTAATGAAAGCGCAAGGCACTGAAAAAAAATCTTCAACTCTAAAAATTTCTCAAATTGCTGAACCGAAAGAATTTCCGTGGTGGATTGCGGCAATATTTTTTTTACTAACTACGTTTCTGTTCTTCAGCAGCCAGTTAACTGGTAATTCGTTTTTTTGGGAGGATTTTCTGCGATATGTATATCCGGTTCAATCATTTGCGGCAAGTCAAGGCTCTAGTGGAATTCCGTTTTGGAATCCATATTCATTCGGAGGAATGCCTTTCTTTGCCGATTTGCAGGTGGTGTTCTTCTATCAGCTTAACCGTTTGCTGTCTTTGTTTGTTGACTCTAACGGCGTATTACCTGTTTATGCGCTTCAATTTGTTATAATTCTACATTTCTTTATAGCGCAGCTTACGGCGTTTTTTTTAGCCCGTTCATTTAAAATCAGCTCCATCGGCTCGGTTATTTCTGCTGTCAGCTTCGCTTTTTCGTTACTTATGGTTTGCCATGTTTTTCATCCGATGATGCTTGAGCTGCTGGCGTGGTTTCCGCTGGTTATACTCTTCTTCTGGAAAGGTTTGGAGCAGGGTAAATGGCTCTATGCGCTGATTGCGGGACTTGTTTATGGTGTTAGCCTTCTTGCCGGTCATCCTCAGATAGCGTTGTATGAATCTATGTTTCTTGCAATTCTTTTTATTGTATTTTTTATTTATAAAGTAGCTAAAAAGGAATTGAAAGCGGCTGCTGCAGTGAAATCCATATGCCTTGCAATACTGCCTGTCGCAATAGCGATGGGTATTTTTGCTGTTCAGCTTTTGCCTTCGAACGAAATGGCGGCGCTATCGCAAAGAGAAGAAATTTCTTATGAAAAATCAACCGAAACATCGCTGCAGTTCAAGCAAATATTGGTTTCTGTAGTGCCAAAGTTATTCGGTACCGAAGAAGGTAAGAATGATAAATCATCTTTTTATTTAAAATTTCGGGATAAGCTGCAATCATTCTATTATTGGGAAACAGCTTTTTATTTTGGAGTTATAACCTTGATGCTTGGTTTTGCCGGATTACTATCAAGCTATCGTTCTGCTAAGGGCGCTGCGCTAATTATCGCCGCTATTATAGGTTTCTTGTTAGCTCTTGGTGATAACGGCTTCCTATACTCGATTTTCTTTAATCTGCCGATGTTCGGCTCTTTCCGAAATCCGGCTCGATTGATGCTCTTTGTGGTAATCGCATTCAGTTTGTTTGCTGGAATGGGCTTCGATGCCCTAAGGAAGAATGTTCTTTCAGGAAGAAAACAAAAAGTATTGATAGCGCTATCTTCTGTTGTATTTTTAATAGCTTTTCTTGCCGCAGTGGGTTTTCTGCCGTCGCTTTATGAAAGTCCGCAGCAGCACAAATCTGTCTATACAACTTCGGGCATATTGTCAGTATTATTTATTATTCTAACAATTTTGATGGCAGTTTCTATCAAGCAAAGATGGCTAAATCCAACAATTGCTGGAGTGATACTTATTATCGGTGTTTTTGCGGATTTGTTCTTTGCCGGC
Organism: uncultured Hyphomicrobiales bacterium; assembly: GCA_964386275.1. Lineage (GTDB taxonomy): Bacteria > Bacteroidota > Ignavibacteria > Kapaibacteriales > UBA2268 > CAYLSY01. Next base: position 7,741 of record CAYLSY010000076.1, on the reverse strand, counting down.
TCATCTTTCAATCGCAGTCCGGTTAATCCTAAAGATTTTTATAAAATTGACCCTAAGATGGCTGCTTCGCTTAAAGCTAATCCGCCTAACGACTTATTCCGTGTCAACATGCGCAAGTATCAGCCATATCCCGGTAGAGCCATGGAAGACAACCAAGGATTACTGATGAAAATTATGCTTATCGAAGGTTATAACCCGTTGCTGCTGAAGCACGTTTTGCCTGTCGGAAACGATTTCGATAAAAAACTTGATTTATTAAACGTCAAATACGAACTTGCAATCGACACCGTTCGCGGCAGTATGGGCTTCCGTGAACGCCAGAACCGTTTGCCCCGCGCTTGGCTGGTTGACAGCGTAATCGAAGTCGAAGGCGAAGCTCAAATCGTTGAAGCTATGAATGCTGGATTCGATTTTGCACATACTGCCGTTATCGAAGGGAAGTTGAAAACGCCAATTAAAAGATACTTGCTTGCTGATTCGGTCGACAGAATGACATCCCGTTTGTCTGCTCCGATTGAAGCGGCAGAATGTATTGCTTTCGACAACAATTCGTTTAAATATAAAGTTAATGCTGCCGAAAACTCATTCCTTTGCATCAGTGAAATTTGGTATCCAGCATGGACTGCATACATTGACGGGGCGCCGACGCCGCTTCTGAAGACAAATTCCAGCTTTATCGGCATCGAAATGCCAAAGGGCGAACACGTAGTCGAAGTGAAATACGAATCTGCAACTTATGCCTCAGGTTTTACATTGTCGATGGTTACTTTGCTTGCAAGCCTTGTGCTGTGTGTTGTAATCGTCATTTTTCAAAAAAAAGTAAATGAAACGGAAAAATAATATGGATTATGCTGGCAGTTCAAATATTGATATAAAAAAAGTAACGACGCTCCGCCTTCAGGAGATGAAGCAAGCCGGTCAGCGGATTGTCTGCTTGACGGCTTACGATGCGTTGTTTTCGAAATTGCTTGATGATTCGGGTATTGACCTGATTTTAGTCGGAGATTCTCTTGGAAATGTGGTTCAGGGACATGAAACAACAATACCAGTAACGCTCGAAGAAACGATTTATCATACTAAAGCTGTAGTCCGCGGATGCCGCCGTGCTATGGTAGTTGCCGACATGCCGTTTATGAGCTTTCAGGTTTCGCCTGAGGAGGCTTTTCGTAATGCCGGAAAAATTATGAAAGAAGCCGGATGCCATGCAGTCAAGGTCGAAGGTGGCAAACGCATCGTAAATGCCGTTAAGCTAATGACCGAATTCGGTATACCGGTTTTAGGGCATTTGGGTTTAACCCCTCAATCAATTCACCAATTCGGCACTTATCGCGCTCGCGGGGTAGATGAAAAAGAAGCCGAATCAATCTTTTTTGATGCCATTGCATTGCAAGATGCAGGCGCATTTGCCGTAGTTCTTGAAAAAATTCCAATCGAATTAGCGAAAAAGATTACTAAAGCCTTGGTAATTCCCACGATTGGAATCGGCGCCGGGCCATATTGCGACGGTCAGGTGCTTGTTTATACTGATATGCTCGGGTTGACAGTCGATTTCAATCCGCGATTTGTCCGGCGCTATGCACGGCTTGCCGACGATATAAAAGTGGCATTAGCGCGCTATGCAAATGATGTACGCTCGGGCGATTTTCCGAATTTAAACGAAAGTTATTGAGTAGGTGGCGTTTGCCGCCACCTACTTATTTCTTTGCAGTTACTGTTTTGCTGTTCAAAATTTCAATATATTGGATTAGCTCTGCCTTTTGCAAAAGGGGAAAAGAAACAATAATGCTATGTTATTATATTCCAAAAGTATATGAATAATAGTATAAGTGTTGCTAATATAGTCTAATAAATTTATTATATTATACAATGTTGCTAATATAATGACTATTAAGCATTTCAATGATTTTTTTATTAGTATGGACTTACTTCTCAACCTTGATAAAAAGAGCCTTATTCTATTATTGTTCCCTTCGATAGTATTTTAGATAAAATATATCAAATTTACGGTAGTAACTCATAATATGATTTTATGTATCCTGAATGAATTACATTGTTTTCGTAATTCTTACCCTTTTTTTAAAGAGTAAATTGCCTGTTTCTTTTTTTATACCAAGCACGAAATCAGTATTTCATTTCCTATTCCTATCAACAGCTAAGCCTATCAATAAATAGTATTTTCGTATTTGTAATATGTGTTAATCGTTTATCTCTACTACATTTATCAACTTTTCGAAAAAAACAAAAATGACAAAATTTCATTACAGATAATATAATATTAAATAAAAACGACTGTTCGTTTCAAAAAGTATCAAATTTTTTCAAAATTCAATAATTTTTCCATAAAGATGAAAAGAATCAAAAATGTTATGACTCTAAATTTAATAATTGGAAATTTATTTTAATACTATTAATCATACCCCATATTCAAAAAAAATTCATAAATTTGAGATTTGTATTTTTTCATTATTAACATTAAGATTATATGTATCAATCGCAATTATTCATACCGACATTAAAGGAATTACCCGCCGATGCGCAAATTCCGTCGCATAGACTTATGCTTCGCGCCGGACTGGTGCGCCAGCTAGCTTCAGGTGTCTTTTCATTTTTACCCTTAGGATATAAAGTTATCAAAAAAGCAATAGAAATTTTGCGCCAGGAAATGGACGCAATCGGCGCTCAGGAATTCTTTCTGCCGGCGCTGAATCCGATTGAGATTTGGGAGCAAACCGGGCGTGTCGAATCGATGGGCGACGTTATGTTTCATATTAAAAACCGTGAAGGGCTTGTGTTGGCGCCGACTCACGAGGAAATCATCACTTTCCATGCGCGTCAGCATATTAAATCATATCGCGACTTGCCACAGATTTGGTATCAAATCCAAACTAAATTCCGAAACGAGCCGCGCCCCAAATCCGGCGTATTGCGTGGAAGGCAATTTACGATGAAGGACAGCTACTCGATGGATACGAGTTGGGAAGGCTTGGACGCCAGCTACCAAAAGCACTACGAGGCTTACCACAAGATTTTTGAACGCTGCGGCTTGAAATTCTTTGTCGTTGGGGCTTCGAGCGGAGCGATGGGCGGTCGCCAATCCCAAGAATTCATGGTCGAATCCGACAGCGGCGAAGACACTTGCGCACTTTGCGACGAATGTGGATATGCTGCAAACCTTGAAGTTGCAACTTCAGGGCTCGAACCTGTTGGCAGACTTAAAATCCAAGACGAAATCGAAGAATTCCCAACGCCAAACGCCAAGACTATCGATGATTTGATTGAGCAGTTCTCGCTTCCTGAAGACCGTCTCGCAAAGTCAGTTGTTTATATCGTCGATTCCAAACCGGTGCTTATAATGATGCGCGGCAATGACGAATTGAACGAAACCAAGCTGCAAGCCATTTTCAAGACTAACAACTTGCGTCCTGCCGAACCTGCGGAGTTGTTCGAATATACAGGCGCAAATGCCGGCTCAATCGGCCCTGTTAACTTGAAAACACCGCTCAAAATCATTGCCGATAGCCTGCTTAAAGATGCCAACGGCTTGACCAGCGGCGCAAATCGCGACGGTTTCCATTTTAAAAATATTGATTTCACCCGCGACGCAAAAATCGATGAGTACCATGACTTAAGAACAATCGTTCCGGGCGAACCATGCCCTCGCTGCAAGGCGAAACTCCGCGTGGTCAAGGCAATCGAGCTTGGACATATCTTCAAGCTCGGCACGAAATATTCCGAGGCGCTCGGAGCCAACTTCCTCGACGACGAAGGCAAGGAACATCCGCTGATTATGGGCAGTTACGGTATCGGTGTCGAGCGAATCGCCGCTTGTTATATTGAGCAAAACTTCGATGAAAACGGAATTATCTGGGAAGGCGAGCTGAAGCCGTTTGCGGTGCATCTGCTTGGACTGAACCTTGCTAAATCGCCGGAAATAATGGAATTTTGCAAGAAACTTCATGATGATTTAATTGCAGAATCAATCGAAGTACTCTTCGACGACCGCAACGAAACCCCGGGAGTCAAGTTCAACGACGCTGATTTGCTCGGAATGCCGCTGCAAATCATCGTTGGCAAGAAAAATTTCGATAACGGCGCGGTCGAAGTGAAATTACGCCGCACAGGCGAGAGAACCGTTGTTAAAATTGAGGAATTAATCGAAAAAGTTAAGGCGCTGGTTTCATAAGCTATTAAAGATTCAATATAAACCTTATGTCATCCGCTATTTTTTGCGCTGAGCCACTGAGCCAAACCAGCGAACGGTTGGCTCGGAACCATGTCATTTGGCGCTTGGCATAACGGCGTGTGTTGCGTTTGAACAGCTCCAGCGCTTCGTTCTCGGTTATTCGACCGTCAATGTATGCGATTGCTTCCTTGTAGCCGACTGTATTCAGTGAGTTCAGCGTAGGGGAGAAGCCTTTATCCATAACAGCTTGGGTTTCATCAAGCAAACCGCCGCTCCACATCGCCTCGCAGCGACGATTGATTCGGTCGTAAAGCGCTTTGCGTTCATGCTCGATTCCGAAATAGACTACGTTAAACTCAGGTTTGGTTTGCTGCTCTAAATGCGCTTGGGACAAGCGTCTGCCTGTTGTAAGATAAAATTCCAGTGCTCTGAGAATACGCCGTGGATTCTTGTCGCGGTAAAGTTCGGCTGAGAGCTGGTCGAATTGCTTCAACTCTTCGTAAAGCGGTTCGATACCTTCGTTTTTGAATCTTTGCTCGAGTTCCGATTTGATTTCCGGCGGCGTTTTTTGTTCTTCTTCGAAAAAGCCCTCGCATAGTGCTTTTATGTATAAGCCTGAACCGCCGACAATTAACGGCAGCGCATTTCGGGAGAATATCTCGTTAACAGTATCGAGAGCTTGCTTGCCGAAAATACCTGCGCTATAGTATTCATCCGGTTCGACGATGTCGATGAAATGATGCGGAGCACTACTGCGCTCTTCTGCTGTGGCTTTGGCCGTGCCGATATCGAGGTATTTGAAGATTTGGCGCGAATCTGCCGAAATTATCTCAGCATTTATATAATGAGCAAGTTCAAGCGATACTGCAGTTTTGCCGCTGGCAGTCGGACCGGCAATAACGACAACGGTTCTTGTTTCAATCAGCTCTTGCAACCGTTTTTCGGCGGAGGCATTCATTCCCTGCTCCAGCCTTCTTTTCCGATTAAGGGAACAAATTTAAAACGTTCTGTATAAATTTCGCTTGCTACTCCATCCATAGATTTTTCGATTATCAGCATGGTTTGGATGTTCTTTTCGCCGACGGGAACGACCATTCTGCCGCCGTTTGCGAGCTGCTCGAGCAAGGATGTAGGTGTATCCGGCGCAGCTGCGGTAATTATTATGCCGTCGAAAGGAGCGAATTCCTTCCAACCAAGAGTGCCGTCCCCCAAACGGGTTATTACGTTGATACTGTATTTTTTGAAAAGCCTGTTTGCGTTTTCGTAAAGTTGAGGAATGCGCTCGATTGTAAATACTTTTGCGCCGAGCAAAAAAAGCAATGTAGCTTGATAACCGCTTCCTGTGCCGATTTCAAGAATTCTGCTTCCATGATTGACTTTCAGCATGCTTGTCATATAAGCGACGGTATAAGGCTGTGATATTGTTTGACTGCATTCTATCGGCAATGCAGTGTCCTCGTATGCGCGGTTTTGCAATTGGTTGCCGATGAACAGCTCACGAGGCAAAACGCTCATTGCATCTAATACTTTCGGGTCGAGTTCGTTTCTTTTGCGCAGCGCGGCTATAAGCTGGCGGCGCTTTTCGGTCAATTCATTATTTCCAGATAGGTTTATTGTCATAATTTAAATTTAATTCTTTGTCATTCTTTCATTTAAAGTATCTACCAATTTTTCTTTTGGGATGTTTAATGTTAATTCTCCTCCATCGGCAATCGAAATAAAACCGGTTTCTTCGGACACTATCAAAACGAACGAGTCGACCTGCTCGGTAAGCCCAAGGGCAGCTCTGTGGCGCGTTCCAAGGCTTGAACCGGAGTATTTGACGGTTGCCGATAATGGCAAAACGCATCGTGCCGAAAGAATATTTTGTCCGTCTATAACTATTGCTCCGTCGTGGAGAGGAGATTTCGTGTTGAAAATGCTCTGAATCAGCTCTTTCGAGATAAGGGCATGGAGCAAAATGCCCCTGTCGATTGTCATTTCAACGTTTTGAGAGCGCGGAAAAACAATTAAAGCGCCGACATGCTTCTCAGAAAGCTCGATTACAGCTTCGGCGATAATGTCGATTGTTTTGGTATTCTTTTGTTTTATAAAAATTTTGAATACTTTTGTGCGAGTGATTTGCATCAATAGCCGCCGAATTTCAGGTTGAAACAGTATTATAAAGGCAATAAGCCAAATATCTGAAATCGCCCTCAGAATCCAGTTTAGCGAGCGAAGGTTAATCGCTTCGGTTAAAAAAGATAATACAATCAAAATGACCAAGCCAAGCAGAATTTGAACGGCAACAGTATCGCGCAAAGCCCTATAAAGCCAAAAAATAAATATTGTGATTATACCAATATCAATTAAATCGACAAAAGTAATAGATAAAAAGCCGATTCTTACTATTTCATTCATAATCTAATTAGGTATTTTAACCAAGGAAGTGACGTTTGCCACTTTTCATGCGTAAACAAAGTAAAAAATAAGTGAAATAAATATATGCGAATAATTAATTTATTTCATTTTTTCGTTCTAATGGACAAAAACGAGTTTTAAAGCTCCCATCTCCCTTTTTCGGGATGCATCAAATAAAGTTTTGGATCGCCTGTAACAACGTGAACTGTCCGGGAAATTATTCCGCCAAGGTCGTCTTTAACGACTTTAACACCGTGTTTAATTAAAGTGGCTTTAACCGCAACGGCATTGCGCTGACCGACGCTGAAATAATCCCCGACTTCTGCATTAGTCTTTGCTCCGCCAGCAAGTTTTGCTATAATTCGATTATTCGGACAGCCCAATTTGTTCATTTCTTCGAGCATGATTTTCACGGCAGTGTCAGCGAAATAACCGGGCATTTTCTTGGCTTTTTCCAAATCGGTCGACGAGGATGGCAATACAATATGACCTAATGCGACTGGTGGGTCAGGCGGACAAAACAAAGCGACTCCAACGCAAGAGCCAAGAGCAAAAATCTTCAGTATTCTGCCTTCTTCGTTGGTAACGTCGTAAGCGCCCATGCCGAGAATATTTTGTCGGGTTTTAAGCGAACGGTCTAACACAGTAGCCGGCAATGTCGGACTTACCATTATACCTTTCTTGAAATGGCTGACGTCTTGGGCGGCGGCGATTCTGATTTTTGTATAAAGCTGAATCAGAAGGTTCGGCAGCGAACGTGCGCCGCCTGTGGGCTTCGACAAGAAGTCCACAGCGCCTTGTTCGAAAGCGTCCTGAGTGATTTTCGAATCCTTTTGTGTTAAAGCGCTGAGAACTATAGTCGGAATGGGATTCTTCGGCATCAGTTCATGAAGAAATTGAATACCGTTCATCCTGGGCATTTCCATATCGAGGACGATTACGTCTGGCTTCAACCTGTCGATTTGATTCAAGGCGATTTGGCCGTCGGTTGCAGTGCCGACGACTTCGATATTCGGGTCTTTCGATAATCCTTTTGTCAATATATCAAGCACAAGGGCTTGGTCGTCGACTATCATTACTCGGATTTTTTTCTGTATCATAGTTCTTTAGTTTTTGTTCAAAAGCTTTTAATTTTTTGTTTAAAATTAATTCGACTGA
>CAYLSY010000075.1:0-9470 GCA_964386275.1 uncultured Hyphomicrobiales bacterium | reverse complement strand
TTTGAGACAGTGTGAAATAAAAGATATATGTGCATAATTAAAATTATTTCATTTTCCTTTATTATAGATATTAAATTATTTGCTCAAGAGTATACCCTTCTTTCGAGTCTTTCACGACGACTCCCTTTTCGAGTAATTTTTGGCGGAGTACGTCGGATTTTGCCCAATCTTTCGCTTTGCGGGCAATGAGTCTTTCTTCCGCAATCGCAATCACTTCGGCAGAAAAAGAGATTTCTGCAGCTTCCTTTGGTTCGATTCTCCATACCGCAAAAATATCGTTAAGTTTACGGAAAAAGGCAAGCAGTGCGGTTTTGGATTCTGAATCCAATTGATTAGCCGGATTCGTATTCATAAAACTGAATAATTGAGCCAAAGCCTTTGGCGTATGCAAATCGTTTGCCAGTTCCGCGAAAACGGCAGTTTCGAGCGCACTGGCATCAGCTTTTTTTGCGCCGTTATCTTCTGAGAACAAATCGTAAATATAGTTTTGGACCCGGCTTCGGGCGCTATGAGCCGCTCCGATGCCTTCGAAAGTGAAGTTATAAGTCGAGGCATAATGCGCCGAAAGCAGCGCAAAACGAATATTGAGCGCATCGATTCCCTTGGAGAGCAAGTCTCTCAAAGTGAAGAAGTTGCCGAGCGACTTGCTCATTTTCTTGCCTTCTACCTCCAAATACTCGTTGTGGCACCAAAAAGCAGTTGGCTCGATGCCGTAACCTGCTTTGCTTTGAGCAATTTCGTCCTCATGGTGAGGAAACTTTAGGTCGATACCGCCGGTGTGGATGTCGAATGGCAAACCAAGCAATTCCGCTTCCATTGCCGAGCATTCAAGATGCCAACCCGGGCGTCCGGGGCAGTTTTTGCCTTCGAAATTGAATTCCCAAAACGGCTCACCTTCGCGACGGGCTTTCCACAAAACGAAGTCGCTGGCTTGTTCGCGTTCGTATTGGTCGCTGTCGATGCGAACGCCGGAACGGAAATTTTCGAAATCTATATAAAACAATTTGCCGTAAACATCAACTTTGCGCCATTCGGCAACATTGAAATAAATTGAGCCGTCGGATTCATAAGCCATACCTCGCTCGGCAATCCGGCGCACCAGTTCTTGCATTTGCGGTATGTATTCCGTTGCACGCGGCATTGCAAAGAAATGCTTCGGCGAAATACCGAGCTTCGAAATATCATCGAGGAACGAACTTTCGTAATATGTCGTGAATTTCAGTAAATTATCGAGCAGATTATCGGTCTGAACTCCCATCTGCGGCAGCCAGTCCGGACTGCCGGGGGCGCTGCCGCGAATAGTTTTGTCGTCGATATTCGTAATATTCATCACCCAGCGGACTTCGTAGCCACCAACCGTGCGCAGAGTCCGCTGCAGCAAATCCGCAAATAGAAATGCGCGCATATTACCGATATGAGCATAATTATAAACCGTCGGACCGCATGAATACATCCGAACGACATTGCCTTCGAGCGGCGAAAAGTTTTCCACAGATTTTGTAAGCGAATTATTTAATTTGATTTGCATTTTATCCACAATAAATTATTTATTTTCGTCTATAGTCTTTTATTTTTGAGTTTCGACTCAATTACAAAAATAAAGGAAAAGTTTATTAAATAATGGAATAATCCGAAGGAAAAACATGAACAGGAAAGAAATTGCTTCTTTTTTGAAAACGATTGAGCTTTTCAAAGAACTCGACGCTGCGGAAATAAAGCATCTGGCTGAATTTTTCGAAACACAAAGCCTGAACGAAGACGAAATCCTTTATTCACAATCGACTCCCAGAACAAGCCTCTATATTATTATCAGCGGAAAAATAGAATTGGTCGTCAATACAGCATTCGGCAAAGATAGACGGATTGCCCTCTTTTCGCAATCTGATTTTCTTAGCGAAGGCGCATTGTTGGATAACTACCCTCATTCAACCACAGCTCGGGCAATGGAAAAAACCGAGATTTTGACTTTGCATCGCAGCCATTTCGAGAAGCTGATTGAAGAGGATTCGCCGCTGGCGACAAAGCTACTTTCGAAAATTTCCCGCGTTATTGCCCGCAGAATGCGCCAAGCAACAACCACAGATACCGACGAGGCAATGCAATACTTTTCGGGCAGAACCCGCCGCGAACACGACCTGCTCGGCGAGCGTAACGTGCCTTATGAATATTATTACGGCATTCAAACGCTAAGGGCAATTGAAAATTTTAATATCAGCGGCGTGCCGATTAACCACTTTCCTTCGCTGATTGTCGCACTGGCTCAGGTGAAAATGGCTGCCGCCAAGGCGAACTATGACCTCGGACTGTTGCCGCCGAACATAGCGACGGCGATTGTGAAGGCATGCCAGGAAATCATCGACGGCAAATTTCATAACCAATTTGTCGTCGATATGATTCAAGGCGGTGCAGGCACTTCTACCAACATGAATGCCAACGAAGTGATTGCCAATCGCGCTCTCGAAATCATGGGACACGAAAAAGGCGACTACGAGCGCTGCCATCCGAACAACCATGTGAATTTGTCGCAATCGACAAACGATGTCTATCCGACGGCATTGAAACTTGCGTTAATGTATAAAAATCAAAAACTTATTTCGGCGTTAAAGGAAATAATCGCTTCGTTTTATGCCAAAGCTAAAGAATTTTCGACTATTATCAAAATGGGTCGAACACAGCTTCAAGACGCCGTGCCCATGACGCTCGGTCAGGAATTTGAAGCCTATGCCGTTACGCTCGAAGAGGAAATTCAGCGTCTCGAGCAAAACTCCCGCCTACTGCTCGAAATCAACCTTGGCGGCACCGCCATCGGCACCGGTATCAACGCCGACCCGAAATACTCGGAAAGCGCCGTCCACTTCCTATGGGAAATCACCGGTTTGCCGGTCAAATTAGCCGGCAACCTCGTCGAAGCTACGCAAGACACCGGCGCATTCGTCATTTTCTCCTCAGCAGTTAAACGTCTTGCGGTAAAGCTCTCTAAGATTTGTAATGATTTGCGTTTGCTTAGTTCGGGACCGCGCGCAGGTTTCGGCGAAATCAACCTACCCAAGATGCAGCCCGGCTCGTCGATTATGCCCGGCAAGGTCAATCCGGTTATTCCGGAAGTGGTCAACCAAATCGCATTCAAGGTTATCGGGAACGACCTTACGGTAACAATGGCTGCCGAAGCCGGTCAACTCGAATTGAACGTGATGGAGCCAGTTATTGCGCAAAGCATTTTCGAATCGATGCAAATGCTGATTAACGGCATACTGACGCTTAAATTCCGCTGCATCGACGGCATCACGGCAAACGAAAAGAAATGCCGCGAATATGTCGAACATAGCATCGGAATAGTTACGGCTCTCAACCCCGTTCTTGGCTACGAGACTTGTTCAATGCTCGCAAAAACCGCGCTCGAAACCGGTCGAAGCGTCTATGAACTCGTGCTTGAAAAAGAGCTGCTTACCCGCGAAAAACTCGACGAGCTATTGCTGCCGGAGAATATGTTGAAACCGAGGAAGATGTGAAGATAATTATTTGGTAACGGTTGCCACCTATTTGAAAATTGAAATGTCAACTCATCCGATGACTCGAATTCAACGACAACTCGAAGTCATCGGATGTGTGATGTATTCAAAAGCATAAACAAAAATGGGAATGTTTCATTCCTCATAGGAAATGATATTACTGTTTTTCCTGTTCTTCAGTCTTTTCATTGCTTTCTTCGTCGTCATCAAAGTCGTTATCATCGTAGTCGTCATCATAATCCTCATCGTCGGCATGGTCGAGATGGGTATGGATGCTGCCGTCGCCGTGGGTATGCAAGTGGTGCTCAGAGCCGGCTTGCTCTTTCATTTTTTTATAGTAGTCATCGAACGGAATTTCCTCAGTAGTAGTGAAATCAAGCAGGAAATCCATCAATTTCTTTGTAAGAATTGTGTTCTTGAAATAATCATTTTCCATGATATATTTTTTGAGCTTGCCCGAATCGAGGTCTTTGTTTGGCACTTCGTCGTTGATGAAATTTTCGAGGTCGAAGTCTTCAATTTCGATATTTTCCTTTTCTATAATCTTGTTCCTAATTATTTCCCATTTAACCATTGGTCTTGCGGTAGGAATCAAATCCTGAGCAAAGCGTTCAAGCATAGCGTCATTATCGCCGAAATTCATTTTGAACTTTGCGGCATAATCCTTGGCCAGCTCTTTAGCGGTTTTCTTCAAAACAGAGTCAGGCAACGGGAAATCGTGCATTCCAACAATTTTATTGATAATTTGGTTTTCCATTTCGACTCGAGCTTTTTGGTTCCATTTCTCTTGGATTTCGAAGCCAACTTCTTCGTGGTATTCCTCGGTGGAAACCAAGCGTCCCTGGGTATAGCTTTGCACCCATTCGTTAGTGAATTCCAGCGGCGTAATCTCTTCAATTTCAGCAACTTTAACGGTATAGAGCGTATCGGGCGCCGATTGCTCATAATCATGCGGATTGAAGAGGAAAGTGTCGCCTTTGCGACAGTTCATCAACTTTTCCTTTAGTTCTTTGATAACGCTTTTATCATAAAGCAATACTTTGGTTTCGATTGGCTGTTCGGAATTCAGGATTTCTTCGGTTTCCTTGTCGGTAGTGAAAAGATTTAGGGTAACGAGGAATTTATCTCCTGTAATCTCATCGACTTTATTGTAGTCGCCGTTGGAAAGCAACAAATCTTGTATTTGTTCTTCAATTTCCTTGTCATCAACTGGGTGAATCGGTTCGAAGACAGTAAGGCTCTTATAGTCTTGTAGTTCGAATTCGGGCAATGTGTCGTAGGTTAATCGAATCAACAGCCCGTCGTCTGTTCTGATTGATTCTTCGAAGTTAACTTCGCCGACGGCTTTCACTTCTTTTTTATCGACTAGTTCTTTGAAGACGTCGTTCGTGATTTTATCGACGGCATCCTCTTCGATTCTTTTGCCGAAGTATTGCTTGATTAGCTTGATAGGCACTTTGCCTTTGCGAAAGCCCTTAAGTTCGATATGGGGTTGAACTTCTGCGTATGCGTTATAAAAGTGCGGCTGCAGCTCTTCGTTGGTAAGTCTTATTTCCAACTCTCGTTTGCAACCGTCGAGTTCTCTGATGGTTTTTTCCAAAATAATTTCCCGTATTTTAAAAAATATTTTCTATTACGTATTTTCCAAAAATAACAATAATTTAGCTCGTTACAAAGAGGAAATTGGACACTTATAAAATTATCATTACTAAGAAACAACAGTTAAGAGTCTGTTAGCAAGTCCCATAAGCATTAAATATTTCAATATATTAGAAGCACAAATAATTTATCCCATGCAAATTGGATATAAGTATAATATTACATTTTTGGTATGATTATTTCTTGACTATTATTGCTAAAAATTACTAAATAAGTTTTTAGTATATTTGCATGCTTAATTAACACGGAATAGAATTAAACATATGAATAAACCGATAAATAAGATTACCGGAATCTCAGGTTTTAAAAAAAAATGGAACATCATTGATTTTGTTGATAAAATCCCATTTCTGCTTGGATTAATCGGTATTATATTACTTTTATACGATATCGGCTTCGAGCATGCAACTGATTTGAGCATTATTTTTAATTATTACTACCTTAATCTCATTATAATCAATTCTGCGGCTGTTCTAATAAGATATATTATTAGGAGGACTCATTTCCGGATAAAAGTTTTTATAATTGATTTGGTGTTAACACTTGGTATATTGGCGGTTGCATTCGAAAATCTTGCGTCGCTCGAAGATTCGCCAATCGGCTTCTTGTCGAACCAATTCTGGCTATACTCGGCTGTGCTAATAGCTTTTTTTAGAGAATTGTTTGCCAGAAGAATCAATATTAAATACACATTAGTAAATCCGGCACAGCTATTTATTTTCAGTTTTTTTATAATTATTATAGCAGGCAGCGCATTATTAATGCTGCCAACCGCAACTCATGTCGGAATATCTTATATTGACGCTTTATTTACTTCAACAAGCGCCGTTTGTGTTACCGGATTGACGGTAGTTGATACGGCAACCGCGTTTACACATTTCGGACAGATTATTATATTAATACTAATACAAATTGGCGGTTTAGGTATCATGACTTTTGCCAGCTATTTCAGTTATTTCTTTATCGGCGGGGCATCCTACGAATCTCAGATGGTTTTAGGAGAAATGACCAACACCGAAAAACTCGGCGAAGTATTCGAAATGCTTAAGCGCATAATAATCGTTACATTTTCTTTTGAACTATTTGGAGCATTTTTAATCTTCCAATTTGTTAGCTCCAGCATCATATCTGGATTGAACGACCGCATTTTCTTCTCGATTTTCCATGCTGTTTCGGCATTTTGCAATGCCGGATTTTCGACCTTAACCAACAGTTTATATGAATACAACTTCCGGTTTAATTATCCGATACATTTAATAATCGCCATGCTAATAATTCTCGGCGGTATCGGATTTCCAATAATTTTTAATATATGGAAATATATAAAAAATAAAATCTCAAATGTTTTTCGACGTATTATACACAAAGAAAAGCTAAAGATGCAGCCGTGGGTTTTAAATATCAATTCAAGGATAATACTAACGACAACCGCAGTATTGATTCTTTTCGGAATGGCGAGTTTCTTTATATTAGAATACAATAATACTTTGGCCGAGCATGATTTCTTCGGAAAACTTGTAACCTCCTTCTTCAGCTCGGTTACTCCACGAACAGCTGGCTTTAATACGGTCGATATGTCTGCTGTTTCCGTTCCCACATCGCTGATTTTAGTTTTGCTTATGTGGGTTGGCGCCTCGCCTGCCTCGACCGGCGGCGGTATAAAGACAAGTTCTATTGCCGTCGCTCTCTTAAATATTAAAAACCAAGCAAAAGGAATGAAACGAATTGAAATATTCGGACGCGAAATCTCTCAGAATTCAGTAGATAGAGCATTCGCAATCATTATATTATCCATTTTTGTTGTTCTTGCTTCAATTTTCGGACTTGTTATATTCGATTCGGAAAAAGATTTGCTTAGCATTATTTTTGAATGCTTTTCCGCATTCGGCACTGTCGGTTTGAGCCGCGGAATAACCGCCTCGCTTAGCAATCCGGGCAAAATGATTATTATTCTTACCATGTTCGTCGGCAGAGTCGGCATGCTTACAGTTTTAATAGCTGTCATGAAAAAAGCACTATACACAAAGTATCGCTATCCGTCAGAGGAAATATTAATAAACTAACTGATTGATTTTAAAATGAAATTCATCATAATCGGTTTGGGACAATTCGGCACATCACTCGGCGAAAAGCTAACTTCGATGGGACATGAGGTTATCGGTGTTGATAAATCTATGGACCGCGTCGAACAACTTAAGGAAAAGTTCACTCATACGATTTGCTTGAACACCAAAGAACCCGACGCAGTTAACAGCTTGCCGCTGAAAAACACTGACACAGTCGTCGTTTGCATAGGCGAAGACGAAGGGGACAACATAATGACCACTGCCCTTCTCAAACGGCTGAATGTGAAAAGGCTGGTCAGCCGTTCCGTGTCGCAGCTGCACGAAAATGTGCTTGAAGCCATGGGAGTTACCGAAATCGTACGACCCGAAATCGAAACTGCCGAGCGCTGGTCGATTAAGCTCACTTCAAGCGGTTTTATTAACCTTTATGAAATTACTAAAGAGCATCACTTGGTGGAAATCAAGGTTCCAAAAAAGTTTATCGGCCACACTATCGAGCAAATCGGCTTCAACAAAAACTATAACGTAATCGTCCTTACAAAGCTTCGCCAAGTTAACGAAACCAACCTGATTGGCGTTTCTACCACCGTTATGAAAGCCGGCGAAGTTGTTACTGCCAAGACCACATTGAACGAAAACGACATACTTGTCGTTTACGGACACAAAAATGACATTAAAAGAATGATGGATTACGGCGAGAAAGAATAATGCTAAATTACTCAATAGACTGAACGCGTTCTTTCTAACTGATAATATAGTTAAAATGAAGGATTTAGCGCTCTTTCAGAGAAATTGGATATTGTAGAATTCGAAAGATTTTTTTCAAGCATATTAGTCGTAAAAATTTCGACTATACAAAATGGCGAAAGAAATTGTTCGAAAACCTAAGTGTCGAATAATAATCCAATCAGGCAATGAATTATGTCAATCATTCTAAGCAAGCGCTTCCAACTGCCTGATGATATTTTCAGGTGAATATTCACAAAAACCTGATTGAACCCATTTCATGAAGTATGTTTATGCTATAAGAAAATTGACTTTATCATATATTACTTGAGAATGATTAGATAAAAACATTTTTTATCATTCAAACATGCAAGGGAATGATATTTTTAAGTATTCTCAGCAATCATTCTCCTTCCAATCATCTGATTTAACTCTTTAAATATATCAGGGTTATTTATTTCTTCCCAATATTTTTTTGTATAAATTGCCCTATCGAAACTCCCGTTTATTCTCTTATAAATCGAAATTGAATTTTTATCACAAATAATCAATATTTTAGAATCTAAGCGCATTGCATACGACCTTGCTTGTTTAAATGCCTCCTCTAACTCGAAATTAGTTTTTATATGATACTTAGTCTCTAAAAGCATCTTTGCACTTTCATATCCTATTTCATGATTTGCGAAAAAGGCATAATCAGGATAATTCCTTTCGCCACGTCCCATTCTTACAGGCATTTGCCTAATCCAATCCTTTTCTGAATATCCAAGATTCTTTAGAAAAGGTTCTACAAGTTGCAATTCTACATCACGTTCATGGTTTAGTTTTAAATTAATTGAAATTTGAGGATTATATAGTTTGGGAAGAACCTCAGTATCAAATCCCTTTAAGGAAAACAAATACAATAAATGCTCATAATCCTTAGCAGTAAAAGAACATCCATTTATTCCTTGTAAATTTCGACGTACTAACGGCATTCTTGAAAAATATTCGTCAGACTTAATTTCGGAAATGTGTAACGGAGGTACTTTTATTCCATTGCCAATATACATGCTTCCATAGAATAGGAAAAAAGGGTCGGCAATACCATCTGTCGTTGCTTGCCAAATTGAATGTATATAGCTTCGTGGTGAGAGACAATACATTATTACTATATCGTCACGCTTTGTATCTATATTACCTTGCCAACGCGATATTGAATCCGGCTGGGCATTGTCCAAAAATTCAAAATCTACTCCATATTTATCGCCTCCAACTATCCATGCTTGAGTTGGCTGCGGTAAATTCTTATTAGATATATTAATTTCTCCAATAAACTTTGGAGCGTAATCATATAGGAAAGCGCAAAATTCAGCATCAGTAAAATTATTCTCAGTTTGTATTTCAGAAAACAATCTGCATAAGTCCAAATAATATTTAGCTCGCTCTCTTTTATAACGTTTCAATGGTATAGTAGGTAAATCAAAAGAAAAACAATAATTGCTAAACAAAAAAAGAAAATACCAAATGC
>CAYLSY010000074.1:0-9500 GCA_964386275.1 uncultured Hyphomicrobiales bacterium | reverse complement strand
CATTGGAAAAATTTACTCTAGAAAAGATTGATTTACTCATAACTGATTTAAATATGCCGAATATCGACGGATACAAGCTGATTAAGACAATCAGAAGCGACCCGGAATATAAAGATTTGCCAATTATTATACTATCGTCTTTATCAAATGACGAAGACGTTTATCAGGGATTGGCAAGCGGCGCTAATTCTTATTTAATTAAGCCATTTAACACAAAACGAATTCAATACGAGGTCGCAAAATATCTCGGTTGAAGTAATTGCGTTTTTTAAAATAATTAATATAGTATATTATTGGAATTAATTTATTTGAATAAATGAGGTTTTGTTATGCGTTACTTAGTAGTCGATGATTCTCCGACAATGAGGAGAATTGTTATTAACGCCCTTAGGACATTTGGAATAGAAGAAATAATCGAAGCAGAAGACGGACAAGATGCTTTGTCAAAATTACGTAGCGACAAAGTTGATTTTGTTATAACTGATTGGAATATGCCCAATATGACCGGATTGGAGTTAACCAAAGCAATTAGGTCTGACGATAAATTAAAAAGTTTGCCGATTTTAATGGTTACCACTCGCGGCTTAAAGCAGGATATTATCGAAGCCCTTCAAGCAAGGGTTAATAACTATGTCGTAAAACCGTTTACTCCGCAAGTGCTTAAAGAAAAAATCGATGCCGTTTTGAAAGCGGTTGAACCCAAATAAATATCGTAGCTTTTATTAAAAGATACTGATATTTCTATGGATTATATTTGAACGAAAAAAATAGTATGCTTTTGGTGTTGAAATATTATAAAAATTTTTACATAGGAAATTAAATGAAAGATATTGACTTTGATGTCCTCTTCCGAAAAGCTGAGGAATTACGCGCTTTGTTTATTTTTGGGCAAAGAGTAATCCCTTTTTTGGAGGAGATATTCCACTTCGTCAGCGATATAAAACCTTTATTGGATGATATAAACTCATCAATTCAAGAAAATTTAAAAAAGATGCCGAACGCTTCGAAACAATTGACAAAAGTAACCGAAGCAACAGAAATGGCAACAACAGAAATTATGGACATTGTTGACGGTTTGATTTACAAATCCGGCATCATTTCTTCGAATTTGAAGAGAATGAAGGAATTGAATTCATCTCTATATGATACACCTATTAATCTGCTCGAAATTATTTACAAGGCTGTTACCGAAAAGAAAGATGTGAATGAATATATTGCCCAATTATCCGAAGCTATCAAAAAGTTAAAAGCGGCAGAGGGCGGCGAATTCGATGAAATCTATAACTCAACGGCTGACATGTTGAGCAGTATTGATAATGATTCAAGTTCGATTATGATGTCTTTGCAAGTTCAGGACATTACTTCTCAACAAATAGCCGCTGTCAACCATTTGCTCGAAACTATTCAGGAAAAATTAGGGCGAATTTTGGTTAAGTTCCAGTCTTCTAATGTAACTGAAATTGTCCGAGAAAAAACTCAAGCTGAAAGAACTAATATTTCTACATTACACCGGACTATTGCTTTTGACCCTGATGCCGTTGATTCTATTTCCTCGAAAGCGACAAGGCAGGACGAAGTTGACGCATTATTATTAAACCATAACTTAAATAATGATGCCATCAACAATGATGCCGTTGAAGAAAAGAAACCCGCCACAATAGAAGAAAAACCTAAAACAAAGGATGTTTTTGCCGATAATGTAGATGATACATCATATTTTTC
Organism: uncultured Hyphomicrobiales bacterium; assembly: GCA_964386275.1. Taxonomy (GTDB): domain Bacteria; phylum Bacteroidota; class Ignavibacteria; order Kapaibacteriales; family UBA2268; genus CAYLSY01. The sequence goes on along the minus strand of CAYLSY010000074.1, from coordinate 7,778 downwards.
GCAAGATGATATTGATGCGTTATTCGGCAAATAAGTATATTTATTTTGGGTATTTACTAAAATATTCATATTCACTGAACAAAATTGGTGAAAAAACCATTTTCGGCTTTAATTCATACCGAAAGCGGTTTTTCATTGCATTTATCGCTTGATTACTATTCCGCCTTTGTATTGAAGGTTTTGTTATGAGCCTTATAAAATTTGACGACCCCGAAATGCAAGAGATATTCGACGGTTTTTTAGTTGAAACCAAAGAATTACTCGAATCTCTTTCACAAGATTTAATGGCGATTGAATCTCAACCAGATAATATGGATATGCTGAATGGAATATTCAGATGTATTCATACAATTAAAGGGACTGCCTCGTTTATGGGGTTCGATTCTATTTCGGTCATTGCTCACGATGCCGAAGACTTGTTGAACAAGATGAGACGAGGCGAAATGACGCCTTCTCTCGAAATAATCGATGTAATGCTCGAAGTTCACGACTGGATAAAATATCTCTTGGAAAGACTTGAAGCTGGCGAACAGGATACCGTTGATTATAGTGTTACACTTGAAAAGATTGCTTTACTAAAGAACAAGAATTATAGTCAAGAATCAACTTTCACGAAACAAGAATTGATATCTGAAACACCACAAGAACCTGATGATAAACAAAAACCACCTCTGGAAAATATTTCGGATACAATAGAATCCCAAATCGAAGAGAAACACTCCGAAAGTAATGAGGACGAGACATCAGCTACATCGTCAACTTTAGATTATTCCGATATTGCGCTCGGAATAAAAACTCATCCTGCTATTTCTGCCCTTCAACAAGTTCTGAATAATAAATCCATGGTCGAAAAGGAAGGTGATTTTACCGATATGGAAATCGCATTAATCGATTCGGCATTCTATGAATTAAACGTTCAATTGATGAAAGAACGCTTGGATAGTGAGAGCAAAAAAACTCTTGAAGAAATTCTGCCAGATACAAATACTCCTTCAAGAAAAGCTAGTTCCGATTCGACATATATAATATCAAGCCAGAATAATGAAAAAACTTCATCAGTAAATAAAATTCAAACTTCTTCTAAATCATCTTCTGATACAATACGAATTGATGTTAAAAGGGTTGAAACTTTGATGGACCTTTCCGGCGAATTGGTTTTGGGACGCAACAGACTATCCCAAGTAACAAACTTTTTGGCAAACCAATGCGAAAACAAGGAACAAGTTCGAGATTTAATCGAAACCGCTGCTCAATTGGATTTTGTTACTTCTGAAATTCAATCCGCTGTAATGAAAATGAGGATGATTCCTGTTGGAAAACTGTATCAAAAGGCGCCTCGTATTGTAAGGGACCTATCAAAAGAATTTGGCAAGACAATTAATCTAATTGTCAAAGGCGAAGAGACCGAAATCGACCGCAGTATTATCGAAGAGCTGAATGACCCGCTGGTACACATGATTAGAAATAGCTGCGACCATGGAATCGAATCGGCAGACGAAAGAATCGCTGCCGGAAAGCCTGCCGCAGGAACGATTATTCTTGATGCCGAACAAGAAGGCAATAATATCGTGCTAAGAATTTCTGACGACGGCAAGGGCATTGTCCCCGAAAAAATATTGGCAAAAGCAATAGAAAAAGGCTTGGTTAGCGAAGATTATGCAAATCAAATGTCGAAAAGGGACATCCTTCAATTAATTTTTCTGCCCGGTTTTAGCACTGCTGCCAAAGTCTCGAAAGTGTCGGGACGAGGAGTCGGTATGGATGTTGTCCGAACTAACATTACAAATCTGAAGGGTATAATCGAAATTGAATCCGAACCCGGAATTGGCTCTACATTTATCATTAAGCTTCCTTTAACTTTAGCTATTATTCAAGGTTTGCTTGTTAATATTAAAAACGAGACCTATGCGCTGCCGTTATCATCCGTTGTCGAAGTAGTGTCGATTAGTGATGAAAATATATTTTATATTAATCAGCAAGAAGTAATTAGAATCAGAGAAGATGTTTTACCACTTCTCAGACTCGACTCGCTGCTCGGTTTGGCAGATGATAATAATGATTCGAAAAGTCATTATGTGGTGGTTGTCGGACTTGGGGTTCAAAGGATAGGTTTCGCTGTTGACGAGCTGCTCGGTCAGCAGGAAATCGTTATTAAATCTTTAGGTGATTATCTTGGGCATATTAAAGGCATTGCAGGCTCAACTATATTAGGCGACGGCAGGGTGATTATGATTATCGATGTCGCAGAATTAATTCAAACAATAAACCAAACTCGAAAAAACGCCGTAAGCGCTTAGGAAGAAAATATTTACGGATAATCATACTATTATCGGTTTATTAAAATTTATAGCGATTGCCACTTAAAAAGCGAAAACAAAGTGAATAAAAAGAAATATGCGCAAAATAAAAATTTTCATTTATCTTTATCATAGATAGTAAGTTAAAAATGAACAATACAATAGATAAAATTAAGGTATTGGTTGTCGATGATTCGTTTTTCATGCGGCAGGCAATTACCAAGATATTAAACAGTTCGGATATTGAAGTAATAGATACAGCAAGAAACGGCAAAGAAGCAGTCGAAAAAGCTTTGTTGTTGAAACCGGATATCATTACAATGGACATCGAAATGCCGGTTCTGAACGGTCTGGAGGCGCTTTCTGAGATAATGAAAACATATCCTATGCCGGTTCTTATGGTTAGCACTTTAACTACAGAAGGAGCTGATGCTACAATCGAGGCGCTCACAATCGGCGCAGTAGATTTTATAGCCAAACGTCCGGCATTCCGCGATATGGACAGCCTCAAAGACGAATTAGTCAGCAAAGTAAAAACTATTGCCGGTAGCTCCGGTCTAAAAAAGGAGTTAATTAGAAAGCGGCTGCTTCGAACAATGGCTCGGCAGCAGAAAATTGACGAACCTGATAAAATTGATATTACGCAAATTAAAATACATCATGCCGAGCCGAGCGAAGAATACTACGTTACCGGACGCAGAAGACCTCTGCCTTCGTGTGTCAATATAATCGGCATTGGTATTTCGACCGGCGGTCCGAGCGCGCTTCAGGAACTATTCACAAGGCTGCCCGGAGAATTGCCTGTTCCAATAGTGGTTGCGCAGCATATGCCGCCTGCTTTCACTGATTCGCTTGCCAAGAGAATCAACGGTATTTCACGCTTAAATATAAGCGAAGCAAAACATGGAGATTTGCTTGTGCCGGGCGGCGGCTATATTGCCCCCGGAGGCAAACATATGACGGTTAGCAAGAAAATGAGAGCTGAAATTACTGACGAAGCAAAACGAGAACTATTCAGACCATCTGCGGATTTGCTTTTTAATTCCATAGCCGAATCAATTGGCAGCAGCAGCATAGGGATTATTATGACTGGCATGGGAAGCGACGGAACAAAGGGCTTAAAAAAGTTAAACGCTTTCGGTGGTTATATTATAGCACAAGATTATGAATCTTGTGTCGTGTCGGGGATGCCGCGCTCGGTGGTCGAAGCAGGCATTGCCGACGAGGTGGTTGCGCTTGCTGATTTGCCTGAGGCTATATCGTCAATTTTCGGTCTTCATGCTCAAGAACCATTGAAAGTGCGTCGATAATACATGTTATTATTTATTACTATTAACAATATTTAATAACTAATTGAATCTAAAACACATTTAAATATTTAATTTGAAATTGAATTTTCTTAAATATATATGAGCGAAAAGAATTACATAGATTTAGATGAAATCGAAAGTATTGATAACAGCATAAAAGCTGATTTTGAAATCAATCCCTTTGATGTTGAATTTGACAAGGAAGATGTAGTCCAATCAAAAACCGACGATGAACTTGAAGATGAATTCGATGATTTTCGCGATAGCGACGAAGAACAAAAGGAAATTGAAATTGAAGAAGATGATTATTCTTTTAATTATGATGAGGATTTATACCGCGACAAGGCTTTCCACGAAGAATATATCGAGGTTGATAAGACCATTGCCGAAGAAGAAAAGCAAAAAAAAGCTAAATTTAAGGATTTTCTTTATTTACCAAAAATTGCCGGCAGAAAAAAAGGGAAATATTCAACCCATTTGATACCTGCGGAATATCTTGTCGAAGGCTCTGATACAATTGAAATAGTAGATGATTACTCAAATGACTCCGAGGAAGAGCATAAAGAGACAAGAATAATTACCAACAAAAACTCCGAAGGCGAGATAATAAGTATTGAAGTACACTGTTCTTGCGGCAATAAAACAGTAATTCGACTTGACTACGACGAAGAATCCGAAATTGATACTTCATTATTCGATAGTATTTTAGATAAAGAATAAATTATCAAAATGTTAAAAATTAGTATTTTCAACTAATGAAAAGTGGAAATCGCCTCCTTTTTATTAATTTATTGTTTCTGAGCTATAATGTAATGCATATCAGCAATATTTTGATATGCTTGGAGGTAATCATTTAACGGATAACAAGGTTTGTAGTTTAAGTAATCGCCGGATTCAATAATTCTCATTCCATTCTCAAGTAATACTTTTTCTATTTTCTTCCATTCAATGTGGTCATCGAGCCAAACATGGATATCGCCCTCTACTTGATATCGTGGATTAATGATTTTTCTTATTTTCTTTATATACCATAAAGGATTAATTAAAGATAATATTAAGTTACTTATACTTTTTCTATTGTATTTGGCATGAAAAGAATTATATAAGTTATCTTTTTCCCAAATCTCTTCGCTAACATCGTGATCTAAATAAAGAATACCTCCGGGTTTTAATACTCGTATCATATCCTTTATAGCGTATAAGTAATCAGGAATATGATGAAGAACAGAATATTCAATTATTGCATCTGCTGATTCAGTATCAAACTCTTTTAAATCTATGCCATTCAATAAACGGGTTTCAATTCTATCATTGTCATTGAAGAGTTTTTTTATAATGTGAAGAAACTTCGGAGTTACATCGGCTGCAATTATTTTAACGTCATGGTTTATGAGGTGATTTGTAATATTTCCATCGCCACATCCATAGTCAATTACAATTGGTAAGCCACAATTTGCCGCTTGATTCGACTTAATCAAAGTTACTACTTTTGTTATAAAATCTGATAACCTTTTTTGTTCAATATCATTGAATATTTCAGGATGTCTTTTCCAATATTTATCTGCTATTTTCTTATGTAGCTTTTTATTAATCTTAATGCTGTTTTGTGGTTTCATAAATACTTGTTTTAATTGAATATAAAATGACAAATTAATAAAATATACAGAGCGAAACCGTTTTATCGCGAAATATCCTGATACCGCTCCTATACTGAAATATTCGCTTTACCCTGAATGACTAATTAAACTTTCTGTTTTTTTTTCGGAAGCCTTTGTTAACAGTAGCCTAATCTTCAATCATTTGTTTTATTATAGTTATGATTTTTTCTCTCCTAATTTCAAAAGCAAATCTTTCGGGATATTCAGCAATTTTCTTTCGCTGTTCGTTTGTCAAGGTAAAGGATTTCCTGATAATGTCGACCGTTTCATTTTGGTTATTTACAATAAAATCGTCAGAGCCAGCGATTTCCGGCAATGCTCCAATGTTAGCAACAACTGGCATAGCGCCGAATCGCATCGCCTCGACAACAGCAACTCCAAAAGTTTCATCTCGCGAAAGCTGCAAATAGCATGCTGCATTTGAGTATAGTGTTGATAAATCCTTGTATAAATCCAATGGACCCGGTATGATTTCAAAATTCGTCATTCCGGCGGCACGTTTCCGGGCTTCGTCGAGGGCTATATGCCTTACTCCGGCAAGAACAAAACTGTATTCAGGCAATAAAGCGGCAGTCGAGATGAAATTATCGATACCCTTGATAATAAATTCCGACATTGTATCGGCTTGCGATACTGTCATGACATAATTTCGTTCGCAAGTATTATTCGAACGGAATTCATCGAGTTTCCGAATATCTACACAATTGTATACAACTTGCGAAGGCGCCGCCAAATTGCCGAGCCGTTCATCAAGGCATTTTTGTGCATATTCCGAAACAGGCAGAATCAAACTCGCATTCTTCAATATGAATTTAACCATCAGCCAGCGCAGCGGTTTTGCTCTTGCGCCATATTTCAATTCTGGAATGTAGCCGACATCGAACCCTCCGGCAACGACAATCACTTTTTTTCCGAAAATTTTTGCCCAAAAAGCAGGGAAAAACGAGGCATAATCAGCAAACCAGCAATAAATCAAATCGTTATGCAATACCTTAACTATGCTTGAAAAGAATTGCTTAAATAAAAAACGGGCAGCCGACCATTTCCTGCCGATGCCCGAGGTTTCAAGCGTTAATTTATGTTCAGATTCAAGTATTCGAATATCGTTTTTTACAAATGTCGATGTCAGTGGGCCTATGAAGTATATTTTCATTACAGCTTTGGTGTATTATTCGCAAGTTTAATCAGCTTAAAAATATACTGCAAAAATAGCAAAAAAAACTAAATGTTCTCAACTATCATTGCCGAGGCTTCGCCGCCGCCAATACATAAAGTAGCGATACCGAATCGTTTCTGGTAGCGTTTCATCGCATAAATCAAAGTAGTCAATATTCTTGCGCCTGAAGCGCCGATTGGATGACCTAGCGATACAGCGCCTCCATGAACATTGATTCTATCATAGCTCAAATTCAACCTATGTTTGGCGATTATCGGCACAACAGAAAACGCCTCGTTAATCTCGAACAAATCGATTTGTTCGAGCGTCATACAAGCTTTGTCCAATACTTTCTTAATTGCTTCAATCGGCGCAGTGGTGAACCATTCTGGCTGTTGGGCAAATGAAGCATGGGCGATTATTTTAGCGATTGGTTTAATTCCCATACTGGCAGCTGTTTTTTCGGAGGCGGCTACAATTGCGGCGGCGCCATCGTCGATAGATGAGGCATTGGCTGCTGTTATTGTGCCATCGGTTTGAAAAACTGGACGCAACGAGCTGATTTTTTCGAAGACTACTTTGTCGGGTTCTTCATCCTTTGATACAATAGTGTCGCCTTTTTTACTTGGGATGACAACTTGAGCGATTTCGTCGTTGAACCAGCCTTCTGCTTGAGCCTTTTGAGCGCGCTTATAGCTCATTGTGGCAAATTCATCCTGCTCTTCACGCGAAATATTGCATTCCTTTGAGCATAATTCGCCAGCCATGCCCATGTGCAGGTTTTTGTATGGGTCCCACAAGCCATCGAGTATCATCGAATCGGTTAATTCGCCGTTACCCATGCGATATCCAGCGCGGGCATTCTTGAGCAAATATGGCGCTTGGGACATCGATTCCTGACCGCCAGCGACTACTATTTTGGCATCGCCGCAACGAATCGCTTGGTCGGCAAGCATTACGGACTTCAAGCCGCTGCCGCATACTTTGTTGATTGTCATGCAAGGCACGGAAACAGGTAATCCAGCATAAATAGCCGCTTGACGCGCAGGAGCTTGTCCCACGCCTGCTGTTAATACTTCGCCCATGATAACTTCAGAAATTTTGTCGCCGGCAATTCCGGCTCGGTTTAATGCTTCGGCAATTGCCACGGCGCCGAGCCGAGGCGCTGACAATGAAGATAGCGAACCCATGAAAGCGCCGATTGGAGTGCGAGCGGCTGATAAAATCACTGTGTTCATAATTCTAACCCTTTAAAATTTATGAAAATAAATATTTCAATGAACGGTTTGTCAATAGGAATAGTTTTTTTATTAAATTTGCATAATGAATATTCTAATAAGCAAAAAATCTTGGTAAG
>CAYLSY010000073.1:0-9549 GCA_964386275.1 uncultured Hyphomicrobiales bacterium | reverse complement strand
TATTAAGTATTTACTTGTATGAGTATAAAATGGAACACAAATTGCTTGATTTTATAATTATGAAAACAATACAAAAACAAAAGATAATAACAGCGCTTGTATTGGCAGCTTGTGGATTTGCATCATGCACCAAGTTCACTGGTGGCGCTGTTGTGCCGGAATCGCTCGAATACTTCTTTGAAGTTTCGAAGGAAATTAATTATTATTACTTCGACCAACAGGGTATTAATAATGCTGAGTTTGAACAGAATATTTACTCCGACAATGAAGCTAAAGTTGATTATATCGTCAATATAGAAAATGCGCCGGAAAAAGATATACCGCCTAATAATATTCGCGCTGTGTGTATTTATGACGATTACTTTTCAAGCAATACTTCTCAAGATAACTTTTCGGTAATAAAATTTCCTGGTCTTAAGAATGCACAATACTTGATTTCAATTGCCGGATATAAGGATAATCAAAATGATATAAGGATTTACAAGCTCGATTATGCAAACAAAGTTGAATTCCACTTTGTTGAACGGGATTTGGTAACGCTATGGAGGGAAAATCATGTTTTCGAAAAACCTCCTTTAAGGAGATTATCTCTTGAAGTATTATGGAAGTCCCCAAAAACAAACGAATGGTTGGGCGTAATCCGCAATAGCGGCAGAATCAGCGGAAACCTTGAAATAGATACACTAATATTTTATAATTTTTCACAAAATATAATTGTAAATAAATATCCGTTTGCTCCTTTTGTGTTTAATACATATACATTGAATGATTTGTCTAATGAGTTGATTGTTTTTACTCATTCACCTAATAACAACTATCAATATCAAGGACTTAGTGATAGCAGATTTTATGCAATTAATTTCAATGAAGAAGGGAATATTGTTTGGCTTGACACTCTAGGAAAATCAGAAGAGTGCAAAGTTCAGTTACGTTTCCAATGCAATGACGCCGTGATTTATTCATTTTTAAAAAATTCCATAAACCATTCATATTATATTCATTGAACCCTAAAAACGGAAAAATATCTGATTCATTGCAACTGGATGATATTCTTGTTGACAGCAAGAATTATATTGACAAGGATAAAGACTCTACATTGCTTGTTATTGGTAAAGACTATTTTTACATCATTGACAAAAATCTAAAAATTAAACGAAAAATTGAGAATAAGTACAGTATCAATACTATACCGTCATATACAATAAACGAATATGACATTAACAACGATGGCGCAAATGATATATTGGTAGTTTTAAATTCCTCCCAAATAGCCCTTCTTGACGGAAACGATTTTCGAATTCTTGCCGCTACCCCCGTGATGAAAGACATAACATTGAGGATTGTTTGTTCATTTTTAAGAAATGGGAGTAATCCTGCTCGTTTGTTCTTGTCAAATACTCATATCCAAAGAATTTACAATATTACCGATACTCCTTTTTTGATGCGTCTCGAACCTCATATCACTTTAATTCTGTTTTTATCTTTGATTTTTCTATTTATTCCTTTGATAATTTGGTCAGTAAAAAAAATCAGATATTTGATTATTATTTCATACGGCTTCGGAATGAAAAGCAACGCCAACGGTATTATAATAATCCAAAGTTCAGGCAATATTATTAAAATCAATAATAAAGCCAAGGAATTACTTGGAATTGCAAAGACTAAAGGAGTCTTGTTCTTTGATTTGCCACCGACGTTTCAGGGCTTTTTTCAGGAAGTAATTACTGAAAACAAAAACACAAACCAAAAAGCAATTAGAATTGGAAAAGACAAGAGCTCAATATATTATAATCTAACAATATTCAAAATTTTTTCATTTTCCAAGCAGCAACATTGGTTGGTTCAAATTACTGACGCAACCGAAGCATATACCAAGGAAGTTGAAAAACAAACATCTATTTTACAGTTGGAAAATGCTTTGATACTGGTGCATAACATTAAAAACCCACTAACTGTCATTTCCGGTATGTTCAAATATCTTACCAAGATTATCACGGCGAAAAACGATACGGACATTGAAAAAATCAGCAATTACTTCGATACTATCAATTCAAAGCTCATTGAAGCTTTTGATGGAATTGACAAAGCTCTCTATTACGCCAATCAGAAAAAAATTGAAATGAAAAACACTTCTTTGAAAGACGTTATTGGGGAATGGATTAATAGAAATCGTCATAAATTTAATGATTATTCTATTGAAGTTTTACTTGATATTGACAAAAAGTTGCCAGAAATAAAATTAGATGCCAAATATTTTTGGACATTGCTCGACAATGTGGTTAATAACTCGATAGACGAGTTTATCTATAGACAAGATACAAAATTAATTGTCTTTAGAGCTTTTGAAAACGACATTAACCAAATCCTATTGGAAATCGAAGATAATGCCGGCGGGATCAAACCGGAAATTTACAAGAGAATTATGAACAACGAGCAAGTCTCATCCAAGCCCAAGGGGACAGGATTTGGAATGAAAATTATGCGCGACGTTTGTTCGGCACATGGAGCTGAATTTGATATACAAACAATAGAATCAGTCGGAACAAAGATAATTGTTAAGTTTATGATTTAAAATATGAAACAGAAAAAAGGAAATAACATTCTGTTAGTCGATGACGAACCCGGATTTCGTCAGCCGATAGCCGAAAGCCTTAAGGACTTGGGTTATAATGTTTTAGAAGCCAGAGACGGCGAAACTGCGATGAATATTGTGCGCCGAGAAGGAAGAGAAATATTATGTGTCTTTATGGACCATCATATGCCCGGGCATGATGACGGTTTGACGATTATTAAAAGGATGCGTGAATATGTTCCGGAAATTCCAGCAGTAATGGTGTCAGGACACGAAGAATCAATGATTCAGACTGCAGTCGATTCAATAAAACTCGGCGCTATCGATTTTTTTGTAAAGAATGAGAGTGTTTCGGAGCGTATCATTAACTGGGTATTGGAGCATTTTCCCTTAGCTGACCATGAACTAGCGAAACTCAAGGCAAAAGCAAAAGAAATTCTGAATGCCGAAGGTTTTATTACGATATCGGAATCAACCAATGATTTATGCTACGACGCATTTCTCGCTTCGCAAAGCAACAATAACATTTTGATTCTTGGCGAGAGTGGCACAGGAAAAACATACCTTGCGGAAATAATCTACAAGCTGTATTGCAAAAATCAGGAGACATTACCCCAATGCGATATGCCTTACTATCATATAAATTGCCCGGCTTTGCAAGAGGAATTAATTGATAGCGAACTATTCGGCCATCTAAAAGGCTCGTTTACAGGAGCTGTAAAGGATAAAGCCGGCTTCTTCGAAGTTGCCAATCGGGGAGTTTGCTTTCTTGATGAGATTGCCGATATACCTTCGTATGTCCAAGTTAAATTAAATCAAGCAATTGAAGCAGACAATCGAATATTTCGCCGCATTGGTTCGGTCAAGGAAATTCCTTTTAAAGCAAAACTCATTGCTGCTACGAACAAAGACATTTCCGAAGCTGTAAAGCAGAAATTAATAAGGGAAGACTTGCTCAACAGGTTTGAATATACTTTGAAAATACCTCCATTAAACGAACGAACCGAAGATATTCCGTTGCTTGCCAAGCATTTATTAAAGAAAATTTCCGAAAAGGTTAAAAAGCCTTGTATTGAAATCGAGGACGAAGCTGTTTCGCTATTAAAGCGCCAGCTTTGGTTCGGTAATACTCGGCAGCTTTATAACCTTTTGAAACGTTGTTCTTCGAAAGCGCAAAACAACAGAATTACATCGAATTTGATAATCACTGAATTAAAACGGGAATATGAGATGCATTGTATTATGTCTAGTAAATCAAACTTTGAGAAAGAATCCATCAGAATTGTTAATGATGTTTTAGAAATAATGGATGATTCTGATAACCCTTTTAATACATTGGAAGAAGTAATCGAATTCATTCGCGAGGATATAATCAAGAAGACTTTTCATCTTAACAACGGGAATATTTCGGCTACCTCAAAGCAATTGGGTTTCAATAACTCGCAGGCATTAAGATATTATCTTGAAAAATATGGGCTGATTGGGCATCATAATGATAACGTTATTAAACTCTATAATAAAGAGACAGAATAAAGCATATTTTATTATTATTCATCGAGGTTAATATGAAATATTTTTGTATTTTATTCTTATGCCTTCTGAGTTTTGAGTTAATTGCAAACGAAGGTTATGTGGGTATTCATGGCGGCAATATTCAAATGAAAAAACATGCAAGCGTTCAAATGGTCAAAGAAAGAGTATATATCACTCTTTATGATAATTTTTATGATGTAAGATGTAAGTTTTGGTTTTATAATCATGGCGTAACTACAACAGATACAGTAGGATATCCTTACTTATTTGACAATCAAGGCTATGGGATTGGCGGGGACAAAGGTTTAAGATTTTTTAAAACAAAAATTAATGGAAAAACATTATCAAAAGACAAAATATCTTGGCATATTGCTCAAAATCCACCACATAATCCAGTAGCAGGCAGAAATTGGTATTATTGGGAAACAACTTTCCCATCCTATGATACAACAATAATTGAAAACTCATATATTGGCGAGTACGAAATAGAGCCAGATAATAATGACTTGACTGTGGATAATATGTACTACATTTTGGGAACAGGCAGCAGTTGGTATGGAGCAATAATTGATGGAATTATAGTAGTTGATAAATCAAATGTATCAAAGTATTATGATGTGATGAAATTAGAACGTGAATATCAAGAGAAAAGAAAGAGTCTTAATTACGATGAAAATAATAATATTTATATTTTTAAACTTGAAAATTATATTCCGTCTAAAGAAGAAACTATAAGTTTTTCGAAGTTACCTAACGATCCAAGGCTTCAAGATTGTTATTACTATTATGATTATGAAGACTCAAAGAAAAATAATGCAATTAGAGAGGCATTTATTAATAATGACATGTCATGGTGTAAAATAGAAGACTATTATTACCTAAAAAACTTAATTTTTGCAAAAAATGGATTTGTTTTCAAAGACAGTCTGCTCCGAAGGCATTTCAGTTCTTTTCCATGGTACAAACCAAATCCAATAATCACATTTGATTCTCTTAAAAACATTGACCAAAGAATAATTCTCGAGCTAAATGATATATTAAAAAAACAATCAGATTAAGTTTAAGCAAATACCCAAATACTTAGATAGCATTCTATTAGCTAAAAAGAAAGAAGCTGAAACCGAGATTCATCCCGATATAGAATTTATTAAGAGAATTAATTCTATAAGAAAAGATGTAAACATGCCGTTATTTCCATTACCTGATAGCTTGGACGATACAAACTTGGCAGATTCAGACTCAATAAGCTACCCCCATGAAATAAGCAATTCTTATTGTTATTTGTATTTATGGATAATTACCCTAATCGAAGCATTATTATTAGTTGCTCTTTTTGCTTATATTAAAAGATTAAAAAGGAAAATTCAGGGAAAAGAATGATTAATTCCCGATAAAATAAGATAATACTATTAGCTAAGAAATGCATACTTTACTCAGCAATACTGCATTTAGCGAAACAACAGCAAGAACTGTCTTCTCTGATCTTCTTGATACTTTATTGAAGTCAAAGCGTTATTCTGACATACATTTGATTTGTCCGACGGGCAAACTCGTCAGGAAATTCAAGTTCGATATTATTAAAAAATATTATGCTTTAGAAAAAAAAGCCGTGGCGATGCCGAAAATCTTTACTTTTCAATCATTCGCTTCGTTTTGCTATAAGCAGCTTTTGCCTGAAAGCCGCCTGCGTTTAATATCTGATGCTTATCGCCTTGCGCTTTTCGAAGAAGCGGCGGGAAAAACCGATTTTAGCTTCTTTCGGAAAAACGATGGGAGTTTATCCCTTGGAGTATTAAAGCGGCTCGCTTCGATAATCACCGGTTTGAAGGAAGACGGCATTAGTCCTGAAGACATAGAACGGGACTTGGCTTCAGATGTCGAAGTAGAAACTATTAAGGACAGAAAACGACTTCGGGATATATGGCTGCTCTATACATCCTACCAAAGCCTTCTTTCGAACGAGACGACTGATTTCCAAGATTTGCTTAAAAAGTTCAACCTGATGGCGAAGACATATGCAGAAGCCGCTCAAGCCGAGCAGCTGCAAGATGTGTCGATGAGTCTTTTTGATAAAGTATTTAAACCTCAGGATATAATAATTTTTCTTGGCTTTTCGGAGTTTAAGCAGCCGGAATTCAGCTTCATATCACATTTTTCGCAGTCGAAAACTCCAGTCTGCCTATATTTCGATTATGATTCCGATAATGGTCCGCTTTTCGGCAATATTGAAGATAATGTGCTGCAACTCTGCAAATCCGGCTTTCGTTTGGTGGAACTTGACGCATATTCCGATTTAAAGAGCCAGTCCGATAGTATTAACACTGAGAGTAAATCAAAAAAAAACACTCATATTTCAAGATATTACTCGCAAAATGTTTCGGCCTATATCAGGCGTTGGCTTTTCAATACCGAGCAGGATTGCGAAAACAAATCGCTTGCGTCGATGATTGGAATTTTTGCAGCCAACGACCGGCTCGACGAAGTTCGTTCAATCGGAAAACTTGTTAGATACTTAATTAAAACTGGATTTGCCAAGCCGTCGGAAGTTTGTATTGTATCGCCGAAACCAGAAACTTATGCCGAACTGTTTCGCGATGAGTTCCGAGAGATGAACATTCCGGCAAACATCACCGATAGGTATAATTTATCCCAATCGCCAGTTATAAACGCAATATTCAACGTTTTGCAATATAATGTAAGCGCAAATAAGCTCATAGAAATTAAAAAGTTGCTGAAAAACGAGCTGCTTGTTTATCCATTCGAAACAAATGCCGATTTTAAGAAAAAATTTGCTTCAAAACGTTTACTTAAGGTATTAAATCAATACTCAAGGCTTGATAATCTCCCTTTTATTGACCTTGAATTTATGAAAAGGGTGTTAAAATCCAGAGCGGAATTATTGCGAAGGAAAATTCAAAACCCTGACATCATAACCGATTCTCGGGATTTGAAGGAAAAGGAATTGGAAATCAAAGACTTGGATGAAGCAATTCATTCAATCGAAATACTTCCGGAAATATTCGAAAATGCAGGAAAAATATTAAATCCCAAAGAATTTGCAGCTTTCGTCAAGCATGCCATTATTCGCAAATTCCGTTTAGACCTTATTTTAACAAATAAAATGAACGTAGTCGATATTAATGTTCCAAGAAATGTTAACAACTTATATTTAAAGGAAAATATCGAAAAGGAGTGTCGTGCGCTAACGACTTTTATTGAGCTGCTTAACGAGTTCGCTTTTATTCTTGAGCATAGGTTCCCCGGCAAACGCTTCGAAATGAAAGAGCTTGTCAGTCGCCTACGCATTGCCGTTTCAGGCGAAAAGTATCAAATCCACGAGAAACAAGGCTTCGGAGTCGAAATCACATCAATTGAACAGACTCGCGGCATACCGTATAAAGTGATGATTCTTTGCGGCGCCGTCGATAAAGAAATCCCGATGCAATACATGCCGGAAAAGTTCCTCGGCAAGGAATTGCCAGATACTGAGCGCCGCCACCATAATTCCGAACGGATGAAGTTCTATCAGTTTCTGTCGAATGCGCCGGAATTGCTGAATAGTTGCGGGAAAAAGATTTATGTGTTCTATCCCAAGCATTCAGGAACCACCGAGCTGGTGCCGTCGCCTTATATTGACGCATTGCTCAAGATTTGCGGCGATAAGAATAAAAACATCGTTGGTGATTTGAGTAAAATACGCCGAACACTCGAAAGCATTGACGGCGGTGAATCAGCTATTCTGTTTTCGGAAGATGTATCATGGTTGAATTCCATTGCAAGTAAAAGAGAATTGCTGTTGCATGAAAGTCTGAAGATGAGCGATGCGCTCAAAGATGGGAGTAGTATTGCCGAGACCGGAAATAAATACGGAAAAAAGTCCTTAGTTGATGAATCCGGCGATGTTTTTGATTTCTATTTAAACTACGGGAAAAGGTCTGATAATTTGGTCAAAGAATATTTGAATCAAAAGACGACGGATTTTCTTGAGAATCAAAGAAATAGGCCGGTATCTATTTCAGAATTGGAAACTTACGCCAAATGTCCCTTTAAATACTTTGCCACGTATTTGCTTAGGCTTTCGGACGAGATTGAGCCGGATATAATAATGAGCGGTATGGACTTGGGTAATATGATTCACAAAACGCTTTATTTATTTTATTCAAGGCTTCAAACCGAGATTCAAGGTGGAACATCGTCCGGCATACTGCCGCCGGCTGTGCAACTTATTCCAGAAGAGAAAAACCGGTATTTGAGGATGCTAAAAGAGATTGCATCGGAAGAAATCAATGCTTTTAAGACTGACTTTCCATTGTTTAAATTTGATGAAGACAGGGTATTGGGGTCGGAACTGAATCCGGGTTTGCTTTCAATCTGGTTGAATTCCGAGTTTGAGAATATCGGCAAAAAGCACGGATTCAATCCCTGCTTTTTTGAGTTTGATTTTAGTGAACGTAATAGCGGTATCACTGAAAAGAATTCTGATTCGAAGAGAATCGCACCAGTGGAATTAAGTCCACGGCTGCTATTGGGAGGGAAAGTCGATAGAATTGAAATATCCGAAAACAGCACATATCCTTACTTTTTAATTGCCGATTATAAAAGTAATTCCCACAGCGCAGCAAAGCTTAACGATATTACAAAGGGGTTGTCATTTCAAATGCCGTTATACATGGCTGCAGTGCAAACGATATTTCGACGGGACTATAAATTGGATTTTCAACCCGGTGGAGCAGTATATTTGTATTACGAGCCTAAATATGACCAAGATTCGGCAACATACAATTCAATGGATTATGCCATGGCGAACGCCGATGCTTTCCCAGCAGGCGCGCACGGCAGGAAGAGATTTGTGAAAAGTGGTGAGGATATTCAATTAATTTTGGAATCGTCGATTTCTATGGCGGAAGATATTGTCTGCAAAATTGCCGAAGGACGCTTTCCGGCTGAACCCGCAAAAGCCGATGTGTGCAACTATTGCGGCTTCGGCGGGATTTGCAGGATAAAAGAAAAGTAGGTATTATTAGACTTAATTAAGACTTAATCGCCATCGCAACCATTATCGCATTGGTAAGTAGTTTTCCCTGAAAAACGCACTAAATATTAATAAAAGCAATGAATTGTTGAGAACAAAACCTTGCTTTTTTTGCAAGAATTTCGTATTTTTGTACAAAATCCTTGCAAATATTTCTTTGATGTTTATGCTGAAAACAACCCAAAAATCTTCGCAAAACGATTTATTGAGCCCAAAACTCGAGTTCTTAATCAACAAAAACTAAAAAAATCCAATTAGTATTCTATCGGAGCAATTTCTCTGGAATGCATTATCTAAAGGGTGCATCAAAAGAAGAAAGAAAAATACAGCAAGTACAAATGGAAAAATTGGTTCAGGCGAAGAGCATCAGTAGAAGCGGTTATAAGCCACTTAAAGCACGGCTATGGCCTAG
>CAYLSY010000072.1:0-9550 GCA_964386275.1 uncultured Hyphomicrobiales bacterium | reverse complement strand
GCTGTGTCTGTATCTAATATTTGCAATCAAAATTACAGAAGCACAAATGGAACATTGGCAGAAAACGTAGAGCCTCTGTCGATATTCCCAAATCCAGCACAGGATGAGATATATTTTTCATTACCAGATGAAAATGATGAAAATATAGAGATAAGCATTTACAACTTCTTAGGTATAAATTTGCTTAAAACTAAAATAGACAATAGAACAAGTAAATTGGATATATCCACACTCGTAAGAGGCATCTATATACTTAAAGCAAAAACAATAAGTGGCACTTATTTTGCGAGTTTTATAAAATATTAATTTCTAAGCCAATAAATTATTTATTTATATAGATTTAGTTTAGTATCTTAGATAAACATCTCAGGCATCCGAGTCGGTCGCCGGCTACAACCTATGCAGTGAATAGTGAATAACGTATAGTGAATAGCTAAAAGAATAAATATAAAGAAAAACCATGAAAACCCTACTTTTTCTTCTGCCGTTTTGGGCGCTGTTATTGTTCGAGCCGCTGGATTTATGCGCTCAAACAACAACTTACAGCTTTGGCTACGACGCCAACGGCAACATGACACAAAAGCGCAAGCTGCTACTAAACCTTCGTCAAGGTGACGAATAATAGCGAACACTCGACATCGACGGCAAATTCACGCTTAACGTCTATCCGAACCCCGTCAAAGAGCAGCTGACGCTTGAAATCGGCGGTCTCGGCGAAGGCTCTGAAGCTTCCTTCATCATGTACGACCTGAACGGCGTGGAAGTCCGCCGCAATGACAAACTCCAATCTTCAAACGTTGTGCGGATGGACGATTTAGGCTCCGGCGTTTACATCATCAAGTTGCTCATCGCCGGAAAACCGGTGGACGTGAAGGTGATTAAGGAAATGTAGCATGGTAAGAGATGTGCCACTTCTTCAAGATGTGGCACATCTATTTTCGATAAATTAAAACGTTTTAAGCAACAATAATAAATAAATTAGCTTAAATGTGATGGTTCTATTTTTGGGATATAGTTAAATATTGTATTTCCCATACCATTTTACATCAAACCATCCCCCGACCGCTGGCTCCATCCGAATTACCGGCGAGCTTACAAGTTCCGTTACCGCAACGGGATGGCTTATACCTGTTTAAATTCTTATAAGTAGGCAGAGGTACTTATATATCATGTGCTTAAGTCAATATATTTGTTTAATTAGTATTTTGAGATTAATTGTAATGCTCGATTATTCACAGTATTCGATGTAAAAAAAAAACTTCCGAATTTAATTTTTTCGGAAGGTTTTTTTTAAAAAATTACCGTTATTCCTTAACAAAAAGCGAAGAATAGTTTCCGATGCGGATTAGATAAACGCCGGAATTTAAATTACCGATAAAAACAACATTATTACCGGCTTTAGCTGATTGCTTTGTAACGACCGAACCGAGTAAATCAACTATTTCAATCGTTTGCTCGTTTCCGAGTATATCATATTTTACGTAAATGTTGTCAGAAGCCGGATTCGGGTAAACAACGCAGTTCAAATTCGAGTTAGCCTCGTCTTCTACAGCTGAAATCAAGCCTTCGAGTGGCGAGTAATATACTCCGGTTTTAGCGCCAACGCAGATTGACTCTCCAAAAATCGTAAGACTGACCAATCCGGTTTCATTCATGTCGGAATTTATTAACTTCCAATTAGAACCGTTGTCGACAGTCGCATAAATCCCGCCGCCATTTGCTGCGGCAATAGCTGATTTTTGGTAGCCAATCAAGGAAGTAATCCAATAATTTTTACCCAAATTGATTCCCTCATTAGACGCGAACCAATTGTCGCCGTAATCGGTTGAAATATATATTCCGTTCGAAGTTGTTCCGGCATAGATAACGCCTTCGACTACAACTATAGATGTAAATTCAATACCCGGTAGGCTGCTTGTTTTACAAGTCCAGTTCGATAGATTTAACGGCGAAGCAAAGATACCAGCTTGAGAGCTCAAATATATATTAGTTGGAGTAACCGCTATACCGGTAATAACGTTATTTGCCGCTCCGGTTGACAGCTTTGTCCACGAATCGCCCGAATTTGAGCTGATTAGCAATTCGTCTTCCTTGCAGCCGGCTATTACAATATTTCCGAAAACAAACAAAGAGGATATAGATCTTGTGCCGGAGAACTCGTCATGCGTCCAAGTTAATCCGTTGTCTGCGCTTACGTAAATGCCATTATTTCTTGTTCCTGCGTAAATTTTCGAGATATTGTCGCTTGCAATTGCGGTTATAGACAAACTTTTTATATTGTTGTCATCAATTTGTATCCAGTTTTCCAAAGTTTCAGATTGCAAAATCCCGTGGTCTTGAGTGCCAACATAAGCTATGCCGTTAGCAGCGCCCATACATAGAATTTTTTCGATATTGAAATTTGTGGTTATTTCAATCCAATCGTCGGTAATTACTTTTTTCCTAAATAATTTGCTTGAATTCGTACCAACGCAGAAACCTTCCTTTGAATGATAGGCCGATTTCAAAGCCTTGTCTTGTAGATTTGAATTGGCTTCCACCCATTGCATGCCGTTGTTGGAGCTGTAATAAACGCCATATCCCGGGGATACTGCAATTATTTTATCATCAACCACCATTAAATTATGAAACGGACGGTCTTTCAGCTCTTGCATCGTGTATTCCCAAGTATTGCCCAAATCATTGCTTCGATATACTCCTTTATCAGTAGCTGCAAAAAAGGAGTTATCTGAAATTGCAACGTCATACACAGCTTGATTTTCTAATCCTGTAGTAGTCAAATTCCATTGAACACCATTGTCGGTGCTTACTTTTACTCCGTCGGAACAAGCTACAAGGATAAAATTATCTAATTTTTTTAACGAATATGTCAAACTGTTCATTGTTGTGCCTTTGATGACGATTCGCCATGTAGCGCCATTGTCTGTTGTCATAAGAATTCTATAGCTTGCGCAAATATATAAAGTATCATTGGCAAGAAATTGAGAATAGATGTCAGCTGTCTTGAAATCGGAATTGATTTGCTCCCAAGTGCTTCCGTAATCGTCGCTTTTAAACAAACCGCTTCCTTTTGTTCCAATATAATAAGAAGAGCCAAGCTTAGCTATGGATTCTATCGATAAAATTGGAACGCCTTGCAGCCTAATATCGGCATTAGTCCAATCAGTTCCAGCATTGGTGCTGATGAATAAACCTCGATTGGCAGTGCCGACAATCAAAGTGTCTTTGATTTGGTAAATACAAGTAATTTCACCGGCTTTAAAGCCACTGTTTGACAAAGTCCACTCAGCTTTGCAAAAAGAAACAATAACGAAGAAAAACAAAAAAACGTAAATATACTTTTTCATAATATCCCTGCGATAAGTCTATATAAAATGGTGTTTTATTAATATCATATATATGAAAAAAGCAATATTCGAATGCGAAATAGGTGGTGTTGCCATTTTCAATTGTAAACAATTTGAATAAATAACTAATTAGTAGATATCTTTCAGAAAATTCTAAAAAAGAATCAGACTTAATGGAAAATTTATCAAAATTAAGAGCTATTCTGAGAATAACTCCTCAGTAATCGATAATTGCATAGCAGCCAGCAAAACCGGAGCGTCGAGCGACGTAAAATCAGCATTTAGAATACTTTTATCAATATTTGAAAACAAAGAGCAGGTGCAGCCCTTGCCAATAATCAGGCAAGAAATGCTATCTCCGTTTGTTTGAATGAATATTACTTCGTCGGGTTCGAAAATCATATAGCCGCAGCAATCATGCAGCTCGAAGTAGCCCTGTTGGGTCTGGGCGCTAATAATACAGCCTTTTCTTTCGCCGCCGAGTTTGACGCCATGATAAATATTCAAAATCAATGACAAGTTATTTTGTTCCGAAGACAAATTCCATGACCATGCGCTTTCGAACCGTTTCGATTCGGATTGAAGCACTTCGGAAATTCTTGTAATATCTTGCTCGGTAAACGAAAAATCCATCGATTATATCCAATTACAAAATAGTTTGCGATTATTGAAAACTTAAATATAAGAAAAAATGCCTTGATAAAAAACAAAAAAGGGCTAACGGGCGCAATAACCCGAAAGCCCTAAGAGAAATGAATGTTATGTTGTATTAGTCTATTTTTTCCATATAGACAATGTTCATGCCACCGGTTGTTTTCTTTTTGCCGTAAACGTTTACTGTAGCGTTTTCTGCGTAATTCACAAGCTTTTTGCCGGCGAAACTACCATCGGTGTTGAATACGAAATAAACCTTGGCTGATTTGCCTTTGCCGACAAGCAATACGAGCGGCGAACCAGAATCTTGGAACTTTTGGGCGTCAGCTTTCGAAAGTTTGCCCGATTTTCCGATGAGCCATTCGCTAAGGCTGACGACTGTGCCTGTGAGCGGTTTCCCTAGTTTCTTATCGGCGGCTTTATCGGTTTTCTTGTCGGTAGCTTTTTTTTCAACCGGCTTTTTATCTGTTGTTTTTGGAGCTTCTTTCTTATCAGTTGTTTTTGAATCTGTTGTCTTGGTTTCGACGGCTTTCTTTTGGACGGGCTTTTTGTCCGTTTGGGCGAAAGCGCCTGAAAAAGCAATGGCTAATGCAAAAATGACGACAGCAAATGTTCTTTTCATATAATTCCTTTTGTATTAAAAAAACAAAGTTTATTTTGCGTAGGGTTTGTTAGCAACTTTTTGGTATGATATAACCAATTCGACATATCGATTTGGAGAGACTCCCTGCAAAAATTGACCATTTTCGCCGCGTTTCATCATAATGCGAGCATAATTGTAATCCGTGCCGTTTTTGACTCTGCAAATGAATATTGGATTCATCCCCGCTTCAAATGTGTATTCGCTAAAATCATAATATTTAGACGAAAAAACACCATATTCTTGGTCAAGAGGCTTGGCGTTGGTATAGCTTTCGATTGAAGTGCCTTGGGTCGGTTCTTCTACGAATTCAGCGTTATTCGTTACGTCGCCCTGAGCCAAATATAAAGCATTAGCCGAACCGAATTGAATGTTTGTAACACCGTCAATTTCTTCTGTAAACAATGCTATATTGCATTCGGCTTTGTTATTCGAAATTTTTATGTTTTTAGGGCCCCATTCCGCTACATCAAAGATTTTCAGACCGGAACCTAATTCCGATGCGGATTCATACATCTTGACGCCATTGACGACGTCATCAAAGCGTGATGCCGGAGACCATACGATTGTTTCAGCTGTACTTGAATCTGGCGTTGTAAACTTGGCAACTACTGAAAATGTGTATTCAGTGCCTTCCGTTAAGCCGGAAATTGTAATTGTATTATTTGGCAATGGCACTTTGAATATGTGATTGCCCGGGGTTACCGTAACGTAATATGCATCAAACATTGAGCTGTCTTTTGATTTTGAGTGCTCCCAAGTAATCAAAACTGTTGTCGAATCGACTGATGACGCTTCAAGTTTTTCTACCGGCATCGGTTTTGGAATACTTGGTTCAGGGTTGGTTGTGTTGTCTTCGCAGGCGATGAAAGCGAGCGAGAAAAATAAAAGCATTGCAAATAATGATATAATGCGGGTATGTTTCATTAGAACCTCCAATATTGTAAATAGAAAAAATGTAATTAATAAGACATAATATTCAATATACGAAAATTATTATTAATTATTTTACATAAATATAAAAGGTTTGCCGTAAATTGCCATTTTATCAAAGTTATAATCGATAATTTGAGTATGAAAAATACAATTCTTATTCCTCCATTCTTTGTGCTAATTGGGCTAATATTAGCAGTCGCTTTGTATTATGTATTTCCAGAGCAAAGGTTGATTGAATTCCCGTGGAATCTTGCCGGAGCTGTTGTCATGTTTGCGGGCTTTGTTCTAACGGGAAAATCGAGGGATTTATTCCACAAGCACAAAACGGTACATAATTTCGAAGATGCCTCGTTTCTAATCACCGAAGGCATCTTCAGTAAAACCCGTAATCCTATGTACTGGGGAATGCTTTTGTTTCTGCTCGGCATTTCTCTGATTTTTTGCAACGTATATTCTTTTGTTTATCTTGTTTTATTCTTTATTTTGCTGAATGTCGTCTATATTCCTTACGAGGAGAAGACGTTGGAGTCAATATTTGGAGAACAATATTCAGACTATTGTAAAAAAGTTAGAAGGTGGCTGTAGTCAATGAAAAATAAGAGAGAATTAAATACAATAGAACTCACAGTTGAATCTCTTGCCTTCGAAGGCGCTGGCATTGCCAGAAACGAAGGCTTGGTTTACTTTGTCGAAGGCGGTTTGCCGGGCGACCGCATTGTTGCTGAAGTCGTTAGAAAGAAGAAATCTTTTGTAGAAGCCCGCATAAGAACGATAATTGAACCGTCGCCAGCTCGAATCGAGCCGCCATGTCCGTATTTTGTCGATTGCGGCGGATGTTCGCTGCAGAATCTCGACTACGGCGAGCAATTGCGATGGAAGCGGCAATTCGTAGTCGATTCTTTCGAACGTATAGGCAAACTGCATGGCTTGAATATCTTGCCTACGCTTGATTCTCCTATACGCTTCCGCTACCGCAACAAGATGGAATATTCCTTTTCGGCTTCCCGCTGGATTTCCGACGAAGAGATACTGACTACCGAAAACATAGAGCAGAAGCATTTTGCGCTTGGTTTACACAAAACCGGACGTTTCGATAAAGTCATCGACATTGCCGATTGCCTGATAGGACAAAATGAAACCGCCACGGCGCTCGATACTTTGCGCACAGAAGCGTTGAAACGAAACATTGAGCCTTATAATCAGCGCTCTCATCGCGGGTTTTTGAGAAATATTGTCATTCGAAGCGGCAGCGATTCACTATTTTTTATCTTGGTAACCTCGAAACCCGAGAATGATGATGAAAAACTATTTATCGATTGGTACGGTAATACATTTTCAAAGATGTTTCCCAAAGACAACATACTGCATGCTATGAATGAAACGTCATCTCCGGTTGCAAACGGTATAATTACGGTTTTAAACGGCAGGGAGTTCATTTCGGAAAGGATTTTAGGAGTGGAATACCGTATTTCGCCCTTTTCATTTTTTCAGACCAATACGCAGCAGCTTGACCGATTTGTCGGCGCAATACTCGATTCTGCCGAATTAACCGGCTCAGAAAACGTTTGGGATTTGTATTGCGGCGCTGGCACGATTTCTCTTCCGGCAGCTCGTCGCGCTCAATTTGTAAACGGAATAGAACTCGTCGAAAGCTCCATTGCCGACGCCCGCTCGAACGCCGAGCGAAACGGTATTTCGAACGCCGCTTTCCACGCCGTTGACCTTCATACAAAATCTATAGGCAGTTTTCTTGATACTCTTGCTAAGCCGGATGTCGTCGTAATAGACCCGCCCCGCGCCGGAATGCACCCGGCGCTACTCGAAACCATTTGCCGAACACATGCGCCGCTTGTCGTTTACGTCAGCTGCAATCCCGCAACTCAAGCCAGAGACTGCTCGGCGCTTTCCGAATTTTACGAAATCGAAAGCATTCAACCAGTCGATATGTTTCCGCAAACTTTTCATGTGGAATCAATTGCGAGGATGAAGAAGAAATGATGTTTAATAGTGAAATAGTTTAGATAATCTAAAATTCCTAAAATTTCAATATTTTTATCACTGTTCATTCATGGAAGTTTTAAGACAAGCCGGATAAAGCCTTTGTTTTTAACATAATAAGTTTTTTTTGATAATGAAATAAAGAAAAATGAAAGAATTCTAATCATCTACATTTTTTTTCTTTCAAACTGTTTTCACTTTAAAAAAAGAGGCAATCGCCGCCTACCACCACCATTCGCGTTTGGAGCTTCGGCTCATCAATTCGGTAAGCGCTTTTAGCGGCGGTTGTTGCTGGAAGATTATTTTGTAGATTTGCTCAGTTATCGGCATTTCGACATTATGCTTTTTGCCTAGAAAATAGGCTGATTCGGTAGTAGAAACGCCTTCGGCGACCATTTTCATTGAACTGGTAATATCATCGATAGTTCTTCCCAAGGCTAACTGTTCGCCGGTATAACGGTTACGGCTGTGTTTGCTTGAGCAGGTAACGATAAGGTCACCCAAGCCTGATAATCCGGAAAAGGTCATGGCGTTTGCGCCCAAGGCAACTCCCAATCTGGAAATTTCGGCTAAGCCTCGTGTCATCAGCGCAGCTTTTGCATTGTCGCCAAGTCCCAAGCCGTCGATAATGCCGGCTGCGATTGCAATAATGTTCTTCAAAGCGCCTCCTAATTCGCATCCGATAACATCGTCTGAGCTATAGACCCTAAATGAATCAGTTGAAAGCAGCTTTTGAAGCAGCTTTTCGTTCGAATGTTCGAGCGAAGCGGCAACGACAGTGGTTGGAGCTCGTCTTGCGACTTCTTCGGCATGGCTGGGACCGGTCAGAGTAATATAATTTGTTTCTTCGACGCAGGCTGCGTCGGCAAAAATTTCAGAGATGCGTTTTAGCGTCCCTTTTTCAATTCCTTTTGCTGTATTAACAATTGTTTTACCGCTTAAATCGATGATTCGTTGATTGAGCAAATTTCGTATGTATTGAGTCGGGACAGCAAAGAATAATGTATCGGCGGTTTCGTTGATTCTTTGCAAATCCGAAGTAGCTTCGATGCTGTCGGGCAAAGTAACTCCGGGCAGAAACAATGAATTGGTCATGCTGTTATTTATTTCGTCTGCAACGAATTTTTCGTATGCCCATAGTAAAACATTGTAGCCAGCGTCCGAGAGAATCACCGAAATAGCTGTTCCCCAGCCGCCGGCGCCGATTATTCCAATTGGTTTTTCTTTCATTGATTCTTTTTATTATTCGATTTAAAGAGTTGATACTTAGTTACTTTATTTTCTGTGCCTTTGGCAAGCCGAACAATGTTTGTGCGATGTGTGAATATCAAAAGCAGAGATAATATGGCTGCAAAAATAATCAAAATGCCGTAAGCAGTTATTTCCTGTCCAAGTATTGAGCGCCGAATCAGCATCGAAAGCGGAAACGCCGTCGCAGCAATCATTGAACTTAGCGAAACATAGGCAGAAATTAGGAATACTATAATAAAAACGATTATTGCCGCAGTAAAATCAATTGGCGCAATCGCGGCAAGCATACCAGCAGCGGTATTAATGCCCTTGCCGCCGCGGAAACCCGCAAAAATCGTCCATATGTGTCCGCAAACAGCTGCGGCACCGGCAATAAATTTTAGTATCACAGTGTTTTCCGCTATGCTCATGCCGAAATCAACATTATCGGAGAAAATACTTGCGATGAAAACAACAGGAACAATACCTTTCATTATATCAGCTATTTGAACAAGCAAGCCCCATTTGAATCCGAGAGTACGGAAAACGTTAGTGCTGCCCATGTTTCCGCTGCCTTTGGTTCTAATGTCGAATCCGAAAAACAAACGGCTAACAATAAGCGCCGAAGGAATCGAGCCTATTAAGTAGCTTAAAATTACTAAAAGAGTTATATAAATAATATTTTCCATAAGACCGAAAATTACTTTAGACGTAATGCTTTAATGAAAATTATCCATAATTTTTT
>CAYLSY010000071.1:0-9606 GCA_964386275.1 uncultured Hyphomicrobiales bacterium | reverse complement strand
AAGCTTCGATAATTACAAAAAGGACTCACCAAACAAAATCATTAAAAGTCTTAGGGCGCAGGATTTCGAGGATTTGAACTTGCTGACTCCGGGTATAAGCTGGAATCCCGAAGGAACAAAACTCGCCGTATCAGCCAAAACCGGTGGGGAAGACGCATTATTCATTGTTAATGCCGAAAATGGGGATTATGACAGAATAAAACTTGGTTTGAAATCTATTACTTCAGTTACATGGTCTCCAGACGGCAAGCGCTTGGCTTTTATCGCTCAAAGCGGTAGCCAGAGCGACATATATTTATATGAATTTAAAACCGAGAAGCTTGAAAAATTAACCGATGATTTATTTACCGACCAAATTCCGCTCTGGTCGCCCGATTCCAAAGTCGTATATTTTGTGTCCGATAGGGGAGATAAATTAAAACAGCAACAATCCTTTAAAATCTGGAGGCATGACGTTTCGCAATCAGATATTTATGCTATTGATATAAGTACGAAAGATATAAAGAGGATAACTTATAGTCCGAGCTATTTGAAAACCTCTCTTGCCATTTCTTCGGACGGCAAGCAACTGCTGTTTGTCTCCGACGACAACGGCATCGGCAATATTTATCAATTGAATTTGGAAAACGGCTTTCTTCAACCAAAAACTAATTCAATTACGGGCATAACCCAGTTATCTTTAGCGAAGGACGATTCGAAGGTCTTGTTTTCATCGATGAACGGGGCTGGATTTGATATTTTCATGATAAAGAATCCATTCGAAAGACGGCTTGATACTGATACTCTTCCTTTGACAAATTACCGTCTAGGCGTTATTGAAAAGAAGAATTTTATTAATTCGATTAGCGCAAAAGTTGATACTATTATTTCTAAGGACGAAAAACGTTCGTTAATTGGTTATGGCAAATTCGAATTGGAATTCGACCGCCAGCAGCTGGTCAAACCAAATAAAGACGCTATGACTGCTCCTATAACTCAAGGTGTCATGGATAAAGATAGTTTTGTTGATACGAATTTTATAGTAAGGGATTATAAAATACGGTTTTCACTCGATTATATGGCTGGCAATCCGGGTTATAATAATTTCTATGGCGTTCAAGGGGTTGCGCAGGCTTTGTTCAGCGATGTGCTTGGTAATCATCAAATCTATGGACAGGCTTATCTTCAGAATGACTTGCGTAACAGCACTTTCCAAGTTATGTATTTATATCTCCCAAATCAAATTGATTTGATTTTTTCAGGTTATCATTATGCGTTTTACTTACAAAATAATGATGGAGATTACTATCGTTACCGAAGGTATGGCATTGATTTTACCGCACAATATCCTTTCAGCTTGTTTGACAGGGTCGAATTCGGTATGGATTTAATCAATGCTAGTATTGAAAATATTTCCAGGGATTCAATTCCATGGCAATACGGCTTTTATCTCTATCCTAATATTCAGTATGTTCACGATGATGTATTATATGGATGGTATGGACCGAATATGGGTATGCGTTATAATTTCACGGTCAAGGGCAGTCCAAAAATCGGAAACGAAGGCGCCGGCTTTATGTCGTTTACAACCGATATTCGTAAGTACTTGCCAATTAGCGATTACATGGGTTTTGCCTTTCGTGTTTCCGGTGGAGTGAGTTTAGGGCAAAATCCTCAGACTTTCAGTCTTGGCGGCATCGAATCTTGGTTGAACTATAAATATAACGGCGGATATTTTTCGTTCGACAAACCATCGAGTTTAATATTTACTGATTTTATAATGCCGATTCGCGGTGTGGAAATCAACAGAAGCGCTGGCAGTCAATATTTCTTGGCTAATGCCGAATTCCGTTTCCCTTTAATCTATGCGATGGTTGCCGGTCCATTGCCGATACTATTTCAAGCGATAATGGGGAATGTTTTTGTTGATATTGGCGGCGCTTGGTCGGGAAAATTAACCGATTTTAAAGCTACAACCGATAATGTTGAAAAGCCGAACTTGTTGATGACTTCCGGTTTTGGGATTAGAAGCTATATTCTTGGTTTACCATTTAAATTTGATGTTGCTTGGCAGAATTTGTTTAGTAAATGGACCGAGCCTCGTTATTTGTATTCATTAGGTTATGATTTTTAATCAGGAAAAAATATTTTAATGAGCAGCAATAAGTATTTGGAAAATCAATTGATTATTATCGATACGATTGTTAAGTCGCTTTCGCCGATTATCGAGGTGCTATGCGAAAGTAATTCATTCAACGGCACGATTAAAACAACTTTTGATGGTATTCTGAAATTCTTGTTGCGAATACTCAAGCAATTACCCGAAATACTAATTTCAGGCAATAACACAATGGGTATGAAATCAGAACTTATTCTTTCCTTTTCCAATCTTACGTCAGAATTTTCTAAACCCAAAATCGACAAAGATTTAATCATACCCGCATGGTTCGAATTCGAATTTTGGTGGGATGAATTCTTCAAAAACGCTCAACAAATCGAAGCGGACAACAACACAATTATTATATCAATGAATTAGCGTAATATTTTCAATGAATTAAACGATTTACTTGATAACAATTACCGGTGTTGATACTGCTCTGTTCGGTGATTTCAACACAAGGAAATACATGCCCGAAGATATTGTTCCGAAATCGTAAGTCCTTTCAACCTCTGACTTTTCTCCTTTACTTAAATACCAGCTGTCGAGAATTCTCTTTGTTCCATCGAGCGACACAAGTTCTAATGTGTAGTAACCGATTTCTAAAAGCTGAGTTTTAACTGTAATAAAGTCAACTACCGGTTTTGGCATAGGAATAATTCTCATTGCATCCGCTTGTGTTATTAATCGTTTCCCGCCTTCTCGGCAAATTTTGATAGTCATGTAGCCGCTTCTGAGCGTTGTTTCGCCGATTAAATCGGCTCCGGAAGTCCATACGAAATCGCTAAGAACAAGTTGTGTTGTATCCGAATAACCGAGTAAAGGAGAACCGGTAATTACTGCCAAAACGCTGTCCTGAACATCAATTTTGATATTACTTGCGCTTATTTGTATTGTTCTGAGCGAATCCTGATTGCCGACAACCGAAAATGAACCGTTACTTACAGAAATTGGCTCGAAAAGATACTTATTGAAAGTCAGATTTGCAGTAAACGCAAGATTATCGACTGCATCAGTTTCATTTGTGAATGATGCGTAAATTGGTATTTGGTAATTATTTACGTCAGTTGGAGCATCGAGCAATACTGGTGTCCAGACAGTGATTGGTTTAGTAGCTGCACCGCTGCCACCGAGCAGCACTTCGCCGGCAACCTGACATGAGCCTATTGAAAAACTAAATGTTATTTTATCTGAATAAGTAATAATCTCGGAAGGATGGAATACTACAGTAATTTCAATAAATTCAGACGGTTGAAGAATTGTATCGACCAACGATGGAGTAACGGTGAATAAATCCGGAAAATCATTTAAAAACTGAGTATCGAACGTCAACGGCATTTTTCCGTTATTAGTAATTGTAAAACTCTTTTCCTTTGAACCTGTCGACAAGACTTCGCCAAACGATAGTTCAAGCGGTTTTTCAATGCTGCCGGAATATCTTTCGCCGGTCAGATTGGTATTAGCCGATATGGTTTGATTATTAATAAGCAGTCTGGTCTCCAATTGAGCAGTCTTGATGCCGTCGTTAAGTGAACTTTGAGGTGAAAACTCAATATATATTACGATAGAATCATTCGGCGATAATGTTTGAGGAAGCGTTGGCTGCGATAGAATTGAAAATAACCCTAAATCCTGTCCTAAAATATTGAAACCTTGAATTTCAACATTGTTGTTACCTGTATTTTTTACTGTAATACTATCGAATTTCGTTTCGCAAAAAGGAGTTACTCCGAAATCGATTGACTGGGTAATGAAAATTGAACCTTCGATGCCCGTTCCGGTAAATGGAATAACCAAAGTATCAAGGCACGGTTCGTCGAATATCAGCAGCAGCGAATCGGAAATCAAGCCGATTTTATAATAATTCAGTTCTGCTGTGAAATTCTGAGAACCGCCGTTTGCGACAATTGTAGCGTTTGCCGGCAAAACGGTGATATGTGTTTCATTCGTTTCTATTCGAGCTAGACGCACTTCGCCAATACTATTATTTGTTACCGTAAATGGAATTGTATTAATATTATTCAAAGCGTCAATACCAAAACTCAAGGATTCAGGCGACACAGAAATTTTTATATCCGCTTTGTTGCCTTCTAAAGCGATGTTGACTACGGGCGTTGAATTCAAGTCGGTAAGTATTTTTAGTAGAGCTGTTTTCAAGCCTTCAACCGATAAGCCGGGCTTGAAGGCAATTGTATAAAACACAGAATCATTCGACGGCACTGATTCGGGATAATTGTGAACATCGACTATGTCGAATAGCGCAGCGTCAACGCCAATGATGCTAGCTCCGGTTATATTGAAAGCCGAAGCGCCGGTGTTATAAATTCGAGTTCGAATTGTATCTCCTTCGCAGTAGAATAACGTTTTAAAAGATAGCAACGAAGCAGCCGCAATGCTGCCTTCGACAGCATTCCACTTGACTAGTACCCGAGTCGTATCGGGGCATGGGGAAGTAATAATTACATCGAAATATGCTGAACCAGCGCCTTTTTGTGAAACGGTAACGCTCACGTTTAAGGGCGAAGATGAGTTACCGGCTACGGTCAATTGATTCGGCAATACCTGCATATACGCAACACTGTATTTGATTTCGTTAACGAACAAATTTTCCGGCATATTATTAACAAGATTGAAATTGCTGCTGCTGCTAACATTAAGCGGTATGTTCCCAAGGTCAATTTCCACCGGCAGCGAGTAATCGAGTTCCTTCTTTTTCGCTGTCAACATTATTCTTCGCGGCGTCGG
Source organism: uncultured Hyphomicrobiales bacterium (assembly GCA_964386275.1). GTDB lineage: Bacteria > Bacteroidota > Ignavibacteria > Kapaibacteriales > UBA2268 > CAYLSY01. Next base: position 4,724 of record CAYLSY010000071.1, on the reverse strand, counting down.
CATATCATCGTCCAAACGATAAACGATTTCAGCATTAGCCGTTCCCGAAAAGCTAGCGTCTGGAGTGAATTTTACTATTAGACGGATTTCATCGTCTTTATTCAATTTTACCGGCGCTGTGTAAGATTCCAATAAGCTGAAATAGGCAGCTTCGCTGCCGATTATAGCCGGGTCAGTGATAATGCTTACATCGGCTTCGCCTGTATTGCGCAAAATAATTGTATCGATGCCGGTTTCGCAGTAATATAAGTTACCGAAGTCAGTCGGATTGTCCAACACGACAAGGTTGAAATTGATTCCTTCGCCTTTGACAAGTAATCCGGCAGTGTCGGGGCAGGCATTGTGCGAAGAAGCCTCGCTGGTAGTTTCGTACCATTCCTTAAAAATGCCTACCGCCACCGGTGCAAATTCTACCTTTACTATTATAATATCTCCCGGTTTTAATAGCAAAGGCAAAGTCGCCGGAATGGTTTCCAAAACAGTAAACGGCGCGCCGAGCGAAGGTATATCCTCAATTAAAGCATCGCCCGGTCCATTGTTAACCATTTTCAGTTCCAAAGTATCTCGTCTGCCGATTCGCAATTTACCGAAATCGCCACTGTTGGTGAATACAACTTCCGTCGAAACGGCTTCTCCTTTGACTACCAAAGAATCAATATAATCTTGGCATTCGGCAACCCTTAAGTAAATTTTCGTCAATCCGTTTGCGATTGCGTTGTAAGTAATCTTTAGGGTAAGCGAATCACTATTGACAACGATATTGCTGCCGACGGTTTGAACCGAAAATGGGGATGCCGCAACTGTATTAATGAAAGTGAGGTTCATTCCAGATTTATTGGCGATTTTGATAATTGTATCTTTGCTTGTATTAATGCAAATCTTGCCGAAATCAACCGTGTCTTTTACTTTTCCCAAAACCGGAGCGATGACTTCGGCTGCAAAATAGAATCGATAAAATATACCTGGACATTGCTGCAATACAAATGTCGCCATTGCAACTTTTTTACCCGGAGTTTGAGACTCGAATGTAACATCAAGCTTTTTTGATTGATTTGGCGTTAATGCGAATGCGGAATTATCGAAGGAATAGTTAACCGGGTCGGTGTATGCAATCGCAGGAAAAGAAATGTCAACCGGCGATTCGTTGCGAACATAAAAGGACAACGTTTTGGAGGTATTAATACACACTTTTCCGAAATTGAGAGTATCGATTCTTTGCGTCAATGATTCGTTATACATATTGACACCGAAAGTGTCGACCACCGCCTCGCAATACACCTTCCATGGCTGATGATTGCTATATGTGTCATTATGCGGAATTATTAATGTATCCCTGTAAATTCCTTTCATTCCAGTAGTTACAGTAAAAGAAATTATTATTGAATCAATGCCGGAGGGTAAAATAGTCTTGTTTGTGGTTGGCGAAAACGAAAAGCCCTGAGCGCCTTTTGCCCAAGTTGCCGAAGCAAGTTGCAGCACAAGGTTTGCCTCGCCGGAATTCTGAAAGCGAACAGTATAGCGTGTAATAGTGTTTGGACAATTCATACTTGCAAAATTTGCGAGCGAGTCACCTTCAATTTTTGGTGTTTTAATAACGCGGAACACGTTTGCGGCAGCTTGACTCATCGTAAAAAGAGGCTCTTGTGTGAAAATCTGACCGGTGGGCGCTTCGCCGTTTTGAACCATAACAAAATAGAATATTGAATCTGGAAGGGGAAGTGTAATATTCACACTCCAATTCACTCCTAACGAAGAAATCGGAGATACTTCAGTCCAGCTGCCGTTTTCGGAGCGCAAATAAGCGGTAATATTTTTGCCGCTTTGCTTTGTGCCGGTTAAAGTGAATGTTCTTGGCACATAGTTTGACGTATCCGAGGATATTCCCCTGTATTGCGTTGCTGTTGTTGGAGTTACAGTAGTCGAAATTTTCGGTAAATCCTCTCGAACCCTGCCAGAACCTCCGTTGTATGAGCCGTTGGCGCCACCGGTAACATCCATAGAGATGCCGCTGACGCTCATTTTCGAAGTAAGATTAATAGCGCCGCCGCTGCCGGAGCCACCATTACCGTAGCTGCTTGCGCCGCCGTTACCACCGTTTGCGGTTACTTTAAGTGTTGATATTTTTGAAGCAGAAACTCGAACAGCTCCGCCGCCTCCGCCGCCGCTAGCCGAGCAACCGCTTGCGATTTGAGGATTGCCGCTTGCTCCGCCGCTTCCTCCGGCAAGAGGAACACAAAGCAAACTGCCGTGTGATTTTCCGCCGTTATCGGAAGTAGCTAAAGCATCAGCACCATCGGTGGCATATCCGCCGCTGCCGCCGGCTTGATTTTGTCCGCAGCCTGCGCCGCCGCCATAACCTCCGACAGATAAACATTGAGCGCCGTCGCTCGTTGGCGCGCCTGGAGAGCCAAACGGATGCCCAGTGCCGCCGCTGGCGCATTCATAGATTCCATTAACAACAGAGCCGCCCGGAACACCATTCAGCGAAGCGCCTCCAACGTAGGACGATACATCTGCGCCAGAGCCTTTGCCGGGCGTACGATATGAATTGCCCATAAAGCTGTTGTTGTTGCCGCCGGGTCCACCACCAGTGAAACCGTCGCCGCCGTTGATTCCGTTGCCACCGAAATTATCGCAGAAAGCTCCTCCTCCGCCGCCGCCGCCGGGAGCAGCGTGGGGCGATGAACCATTGAGCGCAATCACCGAAGATGTGCCGCTGCCGCGAATTACACCTTTCGAGAGCAAAACAAATGGTAAATACCCTTGATTGCCGTTGGTTAAAGTATTATCGGGATCGTTTGTCGATACGGTGTATGTTGCGTTTGCAATTATTAAAGAATCGATAAGCATTGCGCCGCGACGAGAGCGGAAACCAAGAGTACCGGCGCCCAAAACACGCTCGGCATTACCCGAAACGTCGCCCAAATGATAGGGCTGGACTATATAAAACGTATCGACATTGGAATATGGATTAAGAATATTCAAAGCATTATAAACCCGAATCGGAATTCTATAAGCCGAAGTCAATAATCTCCAATCGCTTGAATTTGGAGTAACCTTTGGATTGACATATACTTGAGTGGCAATCATCCTTCCGTTCCAACTGACTATTGCCGGTCCGAAAGTAATCTTTTGGTTATCAGCTGCATTTAGGCATTCGACACGGACATTAGCGCTTGAATTAATATAAAAACCGTCGTTTCCAAAATTCAATACAGAGGTTATCGGACCAATAATTTCAACATAGGTGTTCATATTCGGTGCGCCGATGTCGGGAAATATATATGAAATGACAGGCTGGGAATTAAGTCTCAGACTTGCAAACAGAAAAATGATAATAATATATATTGGTTTGGCTTTCATTTTTGCACCGATTCAGTCTAATTTGGAACAAGGAATTCTAAAACATAATCTTATTTATGCACATATTTCTTTTGATACATATATCATCTGCATGAAAAGTGGCAATCGCCACTGATAAAAAGAAAAAAGAAATATTTTTAGTATGCACAAATTTCTTTTAATTTACAAGTTTACGCATGAATAGTGGTAGATGTCACCTGCTTAGGAGTGGGACTAACGTCCTTGCCGAAATTGAAAATATCGGGTTTGCGGGCGCGGATTTTATCCTGAATCGACATCAAGCCTTTGATAACGGCTTCGGGGCGTGGGGGACATCCGGCAACATAAACATCAACGGGCAGAAATTGGTCGATGCCTTGAACGACTGAGTAGCTGCGAAACATTCCACCGGTCGAAGCGCAAACCCCCATGCTCATTACCCATTTAGGGTCTGGCATCTGGTCATAAATCTTGCGAACTACCCATGCCATTTTATAAGTAACCGTGCCAGCAACAATCAACATATCGGATTGTCGAGGAGTCATACGCATCACTTCAGAGCCAAAGCGGGCTACATCGAATCGCGGGAAAGCAAATGCCATCATCTCGATTCCGCAGCATGAGATACCGAGCGGCATCGGGAAGACCGAATTGCTCTGCGCCCAATTGACGATGGATTCGACCGTTGTCGTCAAAAATCCGTCGCGCTTTAAAGTTTGCTCTAATCCCATTCGAAACCGCCTTTCCTAAGTTCGTAGAAATAGCCTGCAAGCAACACAATGATGAATATTGCCATTGTTGCAATCGGCAATGCGCCGAAGTTTTTGAACTGCACTGCCCATGGATATAAGAATACGACTTCGATATCGAAGACAATAAAACTCATTGCCACAAGGTAAAATTTTACGGAAAAGCGTTCCCGCGCTGTGCCGAAGGGTATCATACCACTTTCGTATGTTGTTTGTTTGCCTTTGGTTGTCCGACGTGCGCCGAGCCATTCGCTCATTAATGCGAATAACACAGCGAAAACGAAGCCGAATACAACCATTACGAGCAAAGGAATATAGTTTTCAAGCATTGCAGTGCATTCTTCTATTTATCAATTATGACTGATTCACAAAATATAAAATAAATAGTTCAAATCCAAATTCGAACTAATAATGCTACACAGCGGCATCTGTGGCGGCTTTTGCGGCTGGGCATTTTGAACAATCGACCTTAGGGTTGCCGTCAGCGCCGTTCTTTTCATGCGACGAATGCGCCATGCTGCCGTTTTTATGGGCATAATCGGTCAAGTAAAACCCTTTGCCGTTAAAAACCAAGCCTATACCTTTAGAAATTTTCCTGAATACTTCGCCTTGTCCTTTTATTTCGCATTCGCA
>CAYLSY010000070.1:0-9830 GCA_964386275.1 uncultured Hyphomicrobiales bacterium | reverse complement strand
ATACTGTAATATCCAGAATTTTTCTATTATATTTTTCTATTATATTCTATTATATAAGGATAATGAAATAATTATAATTATGCTCATCTTCAGTAACGCTGCAAAATAACGCTGCAAAATAACGCTTTTTTTTTACATCTTTATAATAATAATAAGAGAAATTTTAATAAATTTGTTGTTCATATAAAAAGAAAAAATGAGTCGACTATAATAGCCGATTCGTGTATGAAACTAAAACAAATTACTAATGCGGCACATAAAGAGAATCTGGTTAATACTATTACTGACACTACTTTTTATTCAATTATTATCGGCGCAAACCGAAGAAATAGATGTTGATTCCGTAATATCAGATGAAGATTTCGGTTATAATTCTTATGCAAATGTAGAAGAAAATCATCTGGAATTGCACTCTTTACAAAAAACGAAATATGGCATATTCGCCGATTTCGGACTCAATCTTCATCTTGCCTCATTTGGGAAACTGCCCGGAGTGCCGAGTTGCTGCCCAGAATTCACTTCTGGCTTTGGGTTAGGCTATTCAGCTGGTTTTACAATTGATGCACCTTTGCGCTCATTATTCGATACTGACGAGGAAAATCACTTTGTTATCGGCGCTAACCTTGGCTACATGCACTTCAGCGGACTTCTTATATCCAAAGAAAGCGCTACTGTTATCATCGACGGCGAAGAAACACTCGGCAAATTTGAACACCGGCTTGATTCAAAGCTCGGTTCAATAGGGTTTGAGCCTTTTTTCGGCTATCGATTGACCGACGATATGTTTGCTTATTTAGGTGTTCGCTTTGGGTTAATTGTCCACAAGGAATATCATCAAATCGAAAAAATCACCGACCCGCCTGATAGAGGCACATTTACTAATGGATTGCGAGAAAGAAACGAATCATCGGGCGATTTGCCGGATGTTTCTGCATTCCAAGCCGGTTTAGCGCTGGGTATAAAATATGAATTGCCTCTTAATAAGGGTAAATATTTGTTCTTAGAGCCTCATTTCAATTACACTTGGAATTTTATCCCTATTATCGCCGGAACAGGCTGGAATACTCATATTTTCAGATTGGGAGCTGCTATAAAGTTTTGTGAGCCGCCTCCGCCTCCGCCTCCGCCTCCAATGCCGCTTGCCCCGCCAATTTAATAATAGCAGATTTCATTTCGTAAAATATGCGACCTCTGTTAACATATATTTTCTTTAACGAAAATTCTGCAACCATACCGTCAAGATATGTTTTGCTTTCGCCTTCGGAAAAAGATAAATTTTCTTTGAAATCATTGCAAAATCTTGAAGCGTTGCCAACCTATTATCAGGTGTTGAATATCATCGGCAAGCGTTTAAGCGATAACTCCGACGCTAAAATTCGAATTGTAGGCACAAATTCAAATACCGGCGATGAAAAAGGCAACAAGGAACTGTCATTGGCAAGGGCTAATGCTGTTAAGAATTATCTGCAGCAGGTCTGGAATATTCCTGAAAAACAGTTGAAAGTCGAAGCGCGAAATCTTCCATCGGAGCCTTCGAACAACGATGAACCAGGAGGACCCGATGAAAACCGCCGTGTGGAAATTATTTCGAATGATTGGTCTATAACCGAACCTGTTTTTACAGTTGATACCATACGAAAAATCACAAATACAACATTACGGTTCTATCCAAATGCCAAGGCTGAAACAGGCATCAAATTATGGAGGTTGACTGCTACTCAAAAGAATAAGACACTTAAGGAATTTAACGGAACAAATGCAATGCCAGTCATGCTTGATTGGAAAATTCAGGAAAATGACCCCAGCGCTCCAAAAACTGGCGGAGATATTCAATATTCTTTAACGGTAACGGATAACATTGGACAGCAGATTACGACTAATGCCCAAAAGCTAACAGTCGAGCAGCTTACAATCGACAAAAAGCGCCTGAACCGTATTTCCGATAAAGAATTCGAGTTCTACAGTCTTATTCTATTCGATTTCGGCAAATCGACACTCGGTTCGGAACATAAAAAAGTAATTGATTTTGTTCATAATCGTGTTACCGAGGCATCAAATGTAATTATAACCGGTTATACTGATATGATTGGAGAAGACGAAGTAAATCGTAGAATAAGCGAAGCCAGAGCAAAATCGGTCGCCAAGAGATTGAATATTCAAAAAGCCGAAGTTCGCGGCGCCGGCGAAAGCGAATTGCTTTACGACAACGGTTTACCCGAAGGTCGCTTCTATTGCCGAACGGTTCGGATAACAATTGAAACGCCGATTCAGGAATAAAAATTAAATCCGATTACAATAGTCCGATTTAGTATTCGTCTTCAGCAAAAATAATGAATTGTTAAGTGTAACATGCTGAAGCTGACCAAAAAAACCGAATATGCCATACTTGCAATGCAATACATTGCCCGTTCCGAAGATGTGCGCTTGAGCGCAAAGGAGCTGTCGGCAAGTTTGGGTATATCTTTCGAGTTTTTATCAAAAATTCTTCAGTTGTTGATTAAAAGCGATTTGGTCGTATCGTATCAAGGCTCTCACGGCGGTTATGCGCTGTCGAAGCCTGCTGAAAGCATCACAATCGGGGAAATTGTCAACGCAATTGAAGGCAGGACAACGATTGTCGAGTGCTTCGAGCATGAAGACGATTCGACATGCGGGCGCGCCGAAGTATGCGATTTGCGTCAGCCGCTGAAGAAAATCCAAAGGGAGATCGATAATATCTTATATACAGCAACCATAGCGGATTTGAATAATATTCAATAAATCGACAGGAATAAAATGTCAAATGAACAAGACATAGTAAGTCAAATAACATCAAATGATTATAAATACGGCTTTGTTACAGATATTGAGCTTGAATACGCTCCGAAAGGTTTAAGCGAAGACATTGTAAGGCTGATTTCAAAAAAAAAGAATGAGCCGGATTTTATGCTCGAATGGCGATTGAAAGCATATCGCCATTGGCTTACGATGAAAGAGCCGGACTGGGCGAAAATCAAGTACCCGCCTATTGATTACCAAGAAATTTACTATTATGCGGCGCCGAAATCAGTAGAAAAGAAGCCGAAATCTTTGGACGAGGTTGACCCTGAAATTCGAAACACTTTCGAAAAGCTCGGCATTCCGCTTTCGGAGCAGGAACGCCTTGCCGGTGTCGCCGTCGATGCAGTAATGGACAGCGTTTCGGTTGCAACAACTTTTCGTTCGAAGTTAGCGGAACTCGGCATAATCTTTTGCCCAATAAGCGAAGCAATTTTGGAGTATCCCGATTTGGTCAAAAAGTATCTCGGCTCGGTCGTTCCTCCGACTGATAACTATTTTGCTGCGCTCAATTCCGCTGTTTTCAGCGACGGCTCTTTCTGTTTCATTCCGAAAGGCGTTCGTTGCCCGATGGAGCTTTCGACATACTTCCGTATCAACGCCAAATCGACTGGACAGTTCGAGCGCACATTGATTGTTGCCGAAGAAGGCGCCTACGTCAGCTATTTGGAGGGTTGCACCGCGCCTATGCGAGATGAAAACCAGCTTCATGCTGCGGTCGTCGAACTTGTGGCGCACAAAAACGCCGAAATCAAATATTCAACCGTCCAAAACTGGTATCCGGGCGATAAAGAAGGCAAAGGCGGCATTTACAATTTCGTTACCAAGCGCGCAATGTGCCTCGAGGACAACGCAAAAGTATCTTGGACGCAAGTCGAGACCGGTTCGGCAATAACTTGGAAGTATCCGAGCTGCATTTTGAAGGGAAACCGCAGCAGCGCCGAGTTTTACTCCGTCGCGCTGACGAACAACCATCAGCAGGCGGATACCGGCACAAAAATGATTCATCTTGGCAAAAACACGCGCAGTCGTATCGTATCTAAGGGTATTTCGGCAGGAGTTAGCCAAAACAGCTATCGCGGCTTGGTCAATGTCGGCAAAAATGCCGAAAATGCGCGGAATTTTTCGCAGTGCGATTCGCTACTAATCGGCGACAAATGCGGCGCCCACACTTTTCCTTACATCAACGTCGGCAACAAGAGTTCTGTGGTCGAACACGAGGCGACAACTTCGAAAATTTCGGACGATATTCTGTTTTACTGCCGTCAGCGCGGAATTTCGCAGGAAGATGCCGTAGCGCTCATAATCAACGGCTATGCCCGCGAAGTGCTGAACCAATTGCCTATGGAATTTGCCGTCGAAGCCCAAAAACTGCTGGCAGTCAGCCTCGAAGGCAGCGTTGGATGATTAATTATTATGAATTAGAATATTGAAATAATCAATTTTTATTCCCCCTTTGAAAAAGGGGGTAGGGGGATTTTAAGATAAAATAAACCTTATTTTTTTTACTTTCAATAATATAGTTATTCAGAGCGAAGCTAAGAATCCATCTTGTTATCTGTCAATTAGTTACGAAGACGGATGCTGAAACAAGTTTAGCATGACAAATATAAAAATTTTAACATTATATTTTTAAATCGAAACAAAAGAAATTATTATCAAAGGTAAAATATGTCGTTACTTAAAATCGAAAACCTTAAGGCAAGCATTGACAACAACTTAATACTCAAAGGCATCAACTTGGAAGTGAATGCCGGCGAAATTCATGCAATCATGGGTCCGAACGGCTCCGGCAAAAGCACATTAGCTTCCGTCCTTGCAGGCAAGGAGGATTACGAAGTAGTTGAAGGCAACGTTGAGTTTAACGGACGCAATTTATTTGATTTAAAGCCGGAAGAGCGCGCCCGCGAAGGCATTTTCCTTGCTTTCCAATATCCGGTGGAAATTCCCGGCGTCAGTAATGCCAATTTCATGAAGACAGCCTTGAATGAAGTTCGCAAGCATCGCGGATTGGAGCCGCTCGACGCAATGGATTTCCTTGCGGCAATGCGACAAAAAGCCGCGCTGGTCGATATTGACAAGAGTTTTTTAAATCGCTCGGTTAACGAGGGCTTTTCCGGCGGCGAAAAGAAACGCAACGAAGTCTTTCAAATGGCAATGCTGGAGCCGAAACTTGCGATTTTGGACGAAACAGATTCCGGTTTGGATATCGATGCGCTCAAAATAGTTGCCAACGGCGTAAACAAGCTTGCTAACCAAAATAATGCATTCCTTGTAATCACGCACTACCAGCGGCTTTTGGATTATATCGTGCCGGATTTCGTCCATGTCCTTTACAACGGGCAAATCGTAAAATCAGGTACTAAGCAGCTTGCTTTTGAACTCGAAGAAAAAGGCTACGACTGGATTAAGAAAGATTTTAACAAATAAAGCGGCGGAGATAAAAATTGGAACAACCACAAATAGATTTAAAAGCTAAACTTTTGCATTCATTCGACGAGTATGAGCAGAGCCTGAACGGCGAACGCACGTCGCTGCTGCACAAAATCCGTCGAAATGCAATCGACGAGTTCGCCCGTAGCGGTTTTCCGACGAAAAAGCATGAGGATTGGCGCAACAACGACCTTTCGTTCCTCTTCGGAACTGATTATAAATTATCCGAACAGCTCATAGATACTGGTATTACAGAAGACGATGTCAACGCGCTGAAGCTGAATTCAATGAGCGCCAATTACCTCGTATTCGTCAACGGCTTTTATTCCGAGCGTCTTTCGTCGATAGTCTCGAAGCAAAAATCCGTTTTTATAGGCAGTATCAACTCGGCTATGCGCAAATTTCCCGATACGATTGCCGAATATTTTTCTAAGGCAAACGGAAACGGTAATCCTTTTTATCATTTGAATACTGCATTGTATTCCGACGGCGCATGCGTAATTGTGCCTGAAGGTAAAACGTTACAATCGCCTGTCGTTGTTATAAATTACAGCGATTCATCTATTTCTCCAATTATGTCGAATCCACGTCATCTTTTCATAGTAGGAGAATGCAGCAAGCTGCAAATAATCGAGTTCAACGTGCAAAAAGGCGCAAACGCCGCTCTCACAAATGCCGTTACTGAAATTTTCGCTTCTCCGTTTACGAATATCGACTATTATAAGCTGCATGATTCGACATCGCTTGATAACTATATCGGAACGACAAACATAAGCCAGCAGCGGGCTTCGGTCGTTCGAACAGGCTCTTTTGCCCTCGACGGCGCATACGTTAGGAACAATTTGACTGTGAATATCGAAGACGAGCTTTGCGACACTAATCTATATGGCTTGTATCTAATCGAAGGCAACGTTTTTATAGATAATCATACGTTGATTAACCACAAAAAAGCGAATTCGACGAGCAACGAAATGTATAAAGGAATCTTAAACGGTACGGCTACTGCGGTTTTCAGCGGAAAAATAATCGTCAGCCCAGATGCCCAAAAAACGAGCGCTTATCAAACAAACAGGAACATTTTGCTATCGGACGAAGCGCAGGTATATGCCAAACCGCAGCTCGAAATCTATGCCGACGACGTCAAATGCAGCCATGGAGCCACATCCGGTTATCTCGACGAAGAACAGCTTTATTATTTTAGAACTCGAGGTATTGGCGAAAACAAGGCGAAATCGCTCTTGCTCAACGCTTTTGCTAGCGAAGTCGTCGAAAAAATCGGCATTGCCGAGCTTCGCGATTTAATAAAGCGGAAAACAGCCGAAAAGCTGAAAATTGAAGATATATATTTTTGTGATATATTGGATGCGCAATTTTAAATTAATTCGAGGGGATTTGTATGAGAACACTAATTATTCTATTTGCGGCTATTGCCCTGCTATTGTCTTCATGCGGAATATCCAAGGATGTGCATAATGCTGTCATTTTTTCCCGTGATTCGCTTGAAAACGTTGTTGCCAACTTGAATTCAAGTATTGCCGACCAAAAAGCCAAGAATACTAAAACAATCGAAAACCTTCAGACCAAAATTGCGGAACTGTCCGATGTTATTCGAAAAAATCACGACGAAATCGATAAATTGAACAACGAATTGAAAAAGTTGAGAGCTGATTATGAACTTGTCTCGAAGAATTATGAGGAGACCAAATCGTCGAGCAATACGAAATTACAAGCTTTAATGACAAAGCTGGAGCAATCACGAAAAGAACTCGAAGACCGTGAAGCACGTTTGCGTGAAGTAGAATCGGCTCTTCATCGTCAGGATTCGATTATGAAGTCGTTACATTCAACAATTACAAACGCATTACTTGGGTTCAAAGACAGCGGAATTACTGTCGAAGTAAAAAACGGTAAAGTCTATGTAACACTATCGAATCAATTGCTGTTCAAAACCGGCAGCACCGCAATCGATAAACGCGGCAAGGAAGCGCTGGTGGAGCTTTCCGAAGTTTTGCTTAAACACCCTGATATTCAAATATTAATCGAAGGCCACACTGATAATGTACCGGTATCCGGTGGCGGACGATTCATTGATAACTGGGATTTGAGTGTTTTGCGCTCGACAGAGGTTATTCGAGTATTGACCGGCGAAGGGCTCGACCCTAAGCGTATTACTGCTGCCGGCAGGGGAGAGTATTATCCTGTTGAAACCGGCGATTCGCCCGATGCAAGAGCCAAAAACCGTAGGACAGATATAATTTTATCTCCGAAACTTGATATCCTTTATGAAATGATTAATAAATAGAAACTTCTGAAAAAAGGCAAGTATAAGGTTGTCATGCTGAACTCATTTCAGCATCCATCCTTCAAAATGTGTGTCAGTCTGCAATATGGATTCAGGGTCAAGCCCGGAATAACAAATTAAGGACTTTTTTAAAGCATTCAAATATTGTATTCAAGTTCAAAAATAAATTATGAGCAATCAAGCATTCAATATAGATTCAATCCGCAAGGATTTTCCGATACTCGATACCGTTGTTTACGGCAAGCCACTGGTATATCTCGATAATGCAGCTACGACACAGAAACCTAAGCAAGTTATTGATGCTGTAGCTAATTACTATTTAAGCCAAAACAGCAACATTCATCGCGGCGTCCATTACCTCAGCGAAATTGCGACGGCTGCATTTGAAAAAGCCCGTAAAACCGTGCAGCGGTTTATCAATGCTGAAAGAACAGAAGAAATTATTTTCACTCGCGGGGCAACCGAATCTTTGAATTTAATAGCAGGCTCTTTCGGACGAAAATTTGTCGGCGAAGGCGACGAAGTCTTAGTTTCGGCGATGGAGCATCATTCGAACATTGTGCCGTGGCAGCTGCTTTGCGAGGAAAAAAAGGCTGTCCTTCGAATTATCCCGATGAACGACGATGGCGAACTTGATTTGGAAGCATTTTCAAAATTGCTGAATGAAAAAACGCGAATTGTATCTTTGGTGCATGTATCGAACTCGCTTGGCACAATCAATCCGGTTGCCGAAATGATACGAATGGCGCATAATGCAGGCGCTTATGTAATTGTTGACGGCGCTCAATCGGTTCAGCATTTGCCGATTGATGTACGAAAGCTCGATTGCGACTTCTTTGCTTTTTCCGGTCATAAAATTTACGGACCTACCGGAATCGGCATTCTTTACGGCAAAAAAGCGCTGCTGGAGCAGACTCCACCATATCAAGGCGGCGGCGACATGATTCGCTCGGTAACGTTCGAAAAAACAATTTTCAATGATTTGCCGTATAAATTCGAAGCCGGTACGCCGAATATCGAAGGTGGAATCGGATTGGCAGTCGCTTTGGATTACGTTTCGTCAATCGGTTTGGAAAACATTGCAGCATACGAAAAAGAATTGCTCGATTACGCTACAGCAGCAGTTTCTCAGTATCAGGAACTGCGGATAATCGGCACAGCTAAGAATAAATCGAGCGTGCTGTCGTTTGTTCTTAACGGAATCCATCCGCATGATGTTGGCACAATGCTCGACCGTGACGGCATCGCCATACGCACAGGGCATCATTGCACCGAGCCGGTAATGCATCGATTCAATATTCCGGCGACTTCGCGAGCTTCGTTTGCGTTTTACAATACAAAGCAGGAAATCGACAAATTGGCGGAATCAATAGGAAAAGTTATTAAAATGTTCAGCTAAATAATTGAATAATAATATGAATGACGAACTAAACGACTTATATCAGCAAGTGATTTTAGACCATAATAAAAATCCGCGCAATTTCGGTAAAATTGACGACCCGACACACTTTGCCAAGGGTCATAATCCGCTTTGCGGCGACAAACTCGATTTATATTTGGTTATCGAGGATAATATCATTAAAGACGTGAAATTCAGCGGCTCGGGCTGCGCCATTTCGAAGGCGTCGGCTTCGATTATGACGACATTGCTCATTGGCAAAACTATTGATGAGGCAAAGCATTACTTCGAAGATTTCCACAATGTGGTTACTTCTGATACTGATAAAGATATTGATTATGAGGAACTTGGCAAACTTGCCGTTTTTGCCGGCGTAAGGCAGTTTCCGTCGCGTGTCAAATGCGCATCACTTTCTTGGCATACTCTGATGGCTGCATTAGAACGCGAAGAATCAATTTCGACGGAATAGCTTAAAAAAATTGGAGAGAATTGATGGATAATCATGATTTAAAAGAATTGGAATCAAAGGTTTACGAAGCCTTGCGGCAAGTGTTCGACCCGGAAATTCCTATCAACATTGTCGAACTCGGCTTGGTTTATGATGTAAGAATCACCGAAGAGCGCGAAGTTGTTGTTTTGATGACCCTTACTGTCCCGAATTGCCCCGAGGCAGAAGCGTTGCCAGTTGAAGCCCAAGAAGCCATTAAAGCGATTGACGGAGTGAAAGACGCCAAAGTGTTGATTACTTTCGACCCGCCATGGGACAGAACAATGCTAAGCGATGAGGTAAAATTGACTTTGGGTTTGTTCTAGGTTGAATTATTTAGGTTGAATTATTTAGGTTGAATTATTTAGGTTGAATTATTTAGGTTGAATTAT
>CAYLSY010000069.1:0-9835 GCA_964386275.1 uncultured Hyphomicrobiales bacterium | reverse complement strand
AATTTTTCATTACGAAAAATAAATTCTGTGCAATTAAATGTTGCAGTGAAGTATTATTTTTAGATATGACTTGAAGATGTGATAAATTATTGATTTATTAATCAACTAATAGGATTCGCCATGAATTATCTTTTAACCGAAGAACAAATCATGCTTAAAGACATGGTTTCCAAATTTGCTATCGAAAAAATTGCTCCAGTCGCATCGGAAAACGAGCGCAACCACCGCTTTCCGGCTGAAATCATCCGCGAACTCGGCGAACTCGGCATCATGGGCATTGCTTTTCCTACGGAATACGGCGGCGCCGGTATGGACTATATATCATATTTTCTCGCAATCGAAGAATTATCGCGCTGGTGCGCCTCGACCGGCGTCATCGTTTCGGCGCACTCATCATTGGTTTGCGACTGCATCTATAAATGGGGTACCGAAGAGCAAAAGCGCAAATATTTGCCCGAATTGCTCAGCGGGCGCTCTATCGGCAGCTTTTCGCTTACAGAATCTCAAGCCGGTAGCGACGCCGGAGCAACAAAAACCACCGCAAAACTTGTCGGCGACAAATGGGTGCTGAACGGCTCGAAACTATTTGCCACTAACGGCGCCGAAGCTAAGGTATTCGTGCTTATTGCCTCGACCGAACCAAGTTTGAAAACCCGCGGCGTGAGCGCATTCATCGTCGAAAGCGACACCCCGGGCTACCGAATCGGCAAGCTCGAGCGCAAACTCGGCATCAAAGCCACATCCACTGCGGAAATCATTCTCGAAGACTGCGAAATACCGAAGCAAAACCTGCTCGGCGAGCTGAATCAAGGCTTCAAGGTTGCCATGATTGGCATTGACGGCGGTCGTATCGGCATTGCTGCACAAGCTTTGGGTATTGCCCGCGCTTCAATCGAAGATTCCGTCAAATATGCCAAGGAGCGCCATCAATTCGACCAACCCATTGCTAATTTTCAAGCAATTCAATGGATGCTCGCAAACATGCAAGTTGAATACGATGCCGCATGGATGCTCGCTTATCGGGCAGCATGGCTGAAAGACCACAAAATGCCTTTTTCGACCGAATCAGCTATGGCAAAGTTGAAAGCGTCGGAAACTGCGCGCTTTTGCGCAGAGCGAGCCATACAAATTCATGGCGGCTACGGATATACGGAAGATTTCAACGTCGAGCGCTATTACCGCGACGCAAAAATTACCGAAATATACGAAGGCACAAGCGAAGTGCAACGCCTTGTGATTTCAAGAGCAATGTTGAAGTAAACGGAAAAGGGTAAGGTGAAAGGGAAAGGGAATGTAATAAACAATCGAAAAGACCTGTAGCTCTTATCCAATAAGTAAGATGATGGATTTTGAAACAAGCGCCAGCAAGACATAACCTCTGGTAATTATGAGGCTCAGGCAGCCGCTTTACTTCGATGTAAATAATGTAATAATATAGATATTCCATTTCTTAAAGAAACGGAATATCTTCAGCAATACTAATTTTGTGGAATACTTACCGAAAGTTAAGAAACATTCGGTAAGTTGGTTTTACTTAATGGAAAGATATTTACATGTGAAACTTAACTTTGCTTTAGGAAAAGCGCTACTTTGCAAAAAATTGAAGTCCAAGCGAAATTTTTTAATTAGGAAAATCTCATAACTTATAACTTTGATAATTATAAATGAAAAACCTGCCTTACAAACCGAAAAACCACATACGCATAGTAACAGCCGCATCGCTTTTCGATGGGCATGATGCTGCAATCAACATTATGCGGCGAATCATTCAATCGACCGGTGTCGAGGTAATCCACCTTGGGCATAACCGCAGCGCGGCGGAAATCGTTGAATGCGCCATCCAAGAGGATGCGCAAAGCATTGCCCTGACATCGTATCAGGGTGGTCATATCGAATTTCTGAAGTATATGTACGATATGCTCAAGGAGCGCTCGGCTCGAATCAAAATCTTTGCCGGCGGCGGCGGAACGATACTTCCCGACGAAATCGAAGAACTGCACAAATATGGCATCGACAGGATTTATTCCCCGGACGACGGACGGAAACTCGGTTTGCAGGGTATGATTAATGATGTTGTTGAAAAGAGCGATTTCCCAATATTTTCGAAAAACGCAAAACGCGGAGGCAAAACCAAGCAATCGGCAGCGAATTACAACGATGCGAAGAATTGCGTGAAACTGTTGCAAGATGCTGATTTTCAGGCAATAGCGCGATTGATTTCCATTGCCGAAAGTTTTCCGGCGGAATATTCGCTCATAGAAAAAGATGTAGTAAAATTGGCGAAAAAGCATGTGCCGGTGCTGGGAATCACCGGAACGGGCGGCTCAGGCAAGTCTTCGCTTGTCGATGAGTTCGTTCGCCGCTTCCTGAGCGATTTTGAGGATAAAACCGTAGGAATAATTTCCATCGACCCATCGAAACGCAAGTCCGGCGGCGCTTTGCTCGGCGACCGCATAAGGATGAATGCCATAAACACGCCGAGAGTTTACATGCGTTCTCTCGCCACTCGTCAGTCGAATTTGGCTGTAAGCCGTTATGTTAAGGATGCTATACAAATTTTGAAATCTGCTGGCTTCGATTTAATCATAGTCGAGACTTCGGGCATCGGTCAATCGGACACTGAAATCGTTGACCATAGTGACGTGTCGATGTATGTTATGACTCCGGAATACGGCGCCGCCACTCAGCTCGAAAAAATCGATATGCTCGATTTTGCAGATATTATTGCGCTCAACAAATCCGACAAAAGCGGCGCCCTCGACGGTTTGCGAGATGTCCGCAAGCAATACAAACGCAATCACTTGCTTTTCGACAAAAAGGATGAGGACTTGAGCGTCTATCCGACCGTTGCATCGCAATTCAACGACTCGGGCATGAATTTGCTTTATGCCAAAACTATTGAGAAAATTGTCGCAAAAACCGGCTGTTTGAGCCATAGCAACCGTTATTCAACAAAACAGAAAATTTCGATACAGCCGCCGGTGATTCCGCCGGAGCGTGTTCGCTACCTTGCCGAAATCGCCGAATCTAACGATTCATACTCTAAATATGTGGCGGTGCAATGCGATATTGCCCGCAAATTATATCAATTGAAAGGAACAATCGATTATTTAAAAGAAGCGTCGAAGAAGCGAGTCGTCGAGTTCGTCGAACAAAGCGATAAATTGGTCAGCGCCGTAGAGCATAAAGCAGGACTGCCGGAGTTCTTCGATGATTTGCTCAAAAAGTACGAAGAGCTTGAATCTAAGCTCGATTCCAGCTGTAAACGAATTTTGGACGATTGGAGCGCTAACATTGAGCGTTATGCTGCTGAAAAATACCGCTTCGAAGTGCGTGGGAAAACAATTGAGCAGGACTTGCGGAGCGAAACGCTGTCCGGCACGTCGATTCCTAAGGTAGCATTGCCGAAATACAAGGACTGGGGCGATATTCTATATTGGGTTTTAACAGAAAATGCACCGGGTTTTTTCCCCTATACAGCAGGAGTATTCCCCTTGAAGCGAACAGGCGAAGACCCGACGCGGATGTTCGCCGGCGAAGGCGGACCCGAGCGCACTAACAAACGCTTTCATTATGTATCGCTTGGTATGCCAGCAAAGCGGCTTTCGACGGCATTCGACAGCGTTACGCTATACGGCGAAGACCCCGCGGTGCGTCCCGATATTTATGGTAAAATCGGCAACAGCGGAGTAAGCGTAGCAACGGTTGACGATGCAAAAAAGCTTTATTCCGGATTTGATTTGTGTAATCCTTCAACATCGGTTTCGATGACAATCAACGGACCCGCGCCGATTGTGCTTGCATTTTTCTTGAATGCAGCAATTGATCAGCAATGCGAGCTTTACATCCGCCAAAACGGACTTGAAGATGACGCACGGAAAAAAATCGATGCGATTTTCAAAAAAAACAAATCGCAGAAGCCGTATTATAATGGCGCTTTGCCTGAAGGCAACGACGGACTGGGGCTGATGCTGCTTGGCGTTTCAGGCGCGGATATTTTGGAGGCTGAAGTTTACGACAATATCAAAAATAAAACATTGCAAACCGTGCGCGGAACTGTGCAGGCGGATATTTTGAAGGAAGACCAGGCGCAAAATACCTGCATCTTTTCAACTGAATTCGCATTGCGGATGATGGGCGACATTCAGCAATATTTCATCGATAATTGTGTACGAAACTTTTACTCTGTCTCGATTTCCGGTTACCATATCGCCGAAGCGGGCGCCAATCCTATTACTCAACTTGCTTTCACTCTTGCTAACGGCTTTACATACATCGAATATTACTTGTCGCGGGGAATGAAAATCGATGATTTTGCGCCGAACCTCTCGTTTTTCTTTTCGAACGGAATAGATGCCGAATACAGCGTTATTGGTCGCGTCGCTCGGCGAATATGGGCAAAGGCTCTCAAATACAAGTACGGCGGCAATTCCCGGTCGCAAAAGCTGAAATATCACATTCAAACATCAGGTCGCTCGCTTCACGCGCAGGAAATCGGCTTCAACGACATTAGAACCACACTGCAAGCGGTTTATGCGATATTCGACAACTGCAATTCACTGCATACAAACGCATACGACGAGGCAATAACGACTCCGACCGAAGAAAGCGTTCGCCGCGCAATGGCAATCCAACTCATCATCAACAAGGAACTGGGACTTGCAAAAAACGAAAATCCGCTCCAAGGCTCGTTTATCGTCGAGGAGCTGACCGATTTGGTCGAGGAAGCCGTAATGCTCGAATTCAAACGAATATCTGAGCGCGGCGGTGTACTCGGCGCAATGGAACGTATGTACCAACGCTCGAAAATTCAGGACGAGTCAATGCTTTACGAGCAGAAGAAGCATACCGGCGAGCTGCAAATTATCGGCGTTAACACTTTCCTCGACCCGAAAGGCTCGCCGACTATCATTCCAAAGGAAGTAATTCGCTCAACTACAGAAGAAAAGCAATTTGCCATTACATCGCTTGCCGAGTTTCATAAGCGTAACCAAAAGATGTCCGCTCAAGCGCTCGAACGTCTGAAAGCGGCTGCCGTCGCTGGTGAAAACACTTTTGCTGAGCTTATGGATACTGTTAAATACTGCTCGCTGGGGCAAATCACGACAGCACTATACGGAGTAGGAGGGCAATACAGGCGAAATATGTAAGGTAATTATAAATTATGAGTTATGAGTTATGAGTTATGAGTTGATGCAAATGTATAACAATATAATCTTTTTCTTTTCTCACTTTCCAAAATGGGGAAGGGGATTTTATTATAAATATAAACCTTTTAATCCCCTTACTAAAACAGTGTCATTCAGAGTGCAGCGAAGAATCCATCTTCATGTCTGCCAATGTGTTACGAAGAAATAAACCTATCGATTCGTTGTGAATGAAAAAAAAGTAAATAGATTAATAAAATAGTTAATTACCTGCAAAAACAAAATGGTAAAACCGTCGCAAATAAAAAAAGAATTGATTGCCCCTTGCGGTATGAACTGCGCACTCTGCCTTGCTTTTCAGCGGACAAAGAAGAATTGTCCGGGTTGCAGGCTAATCGTCAATACGGAATATGTATCAATTAAGCGTTGCGTAATCAAGAATTGTGAGTTGCTTAAAAGCGCAAAGTCAGGATTTTGTTACGAATGTACGCAATTCCCATGCAGAAGGATGAAACAGCTCGATAAACGCTATAGAACTAAATATTCGATGAGTATGCTCGATAACCTCGAATATATAAAAACACATGGAATGAGAAGTTTTATTTCGAACGAAAAGAAGCGTTGGCAATGCTCTAAGTGCGGTTCTCTCGTTAGTGTTCATCGCAAGGACTGCTTGGCTTGCGGAACGCCTTTCACTCTAAGTAAATGATTTTATAGGAAATAAATTTTTAAATTATTAAATAAGAAAAATGCAAAGATTCAACAGCAAAATATCGGTGAAAAGCGCCGTTTACAAGGAAAACTTCGAAAACTCCGAAGCGATTACGACAGAGCTCCGCCAACGCCTTGCAGAAGTCAAGCAGGGCGGTCCGGAACATGCTCGCGCTAAGCACACTGAGCGCGGTAAAATGCTTGTCCGCGACAGAATCAAAACGCTCTGCGACAACGGAACGCCGTTTCTCGAAACGTCGGCTTTCGCTGCTTACGGAATGTATGACGGCGCTGCGCCTTCGGCAGGTATAGTATGCGGTATAGGCGTTATCAAAGGACGCGAGTGCATGATTGTGGCAAACGATGCCACTGTTAAAGGCGGCACTTATTTTCCGATGACAATCAAAAAGCATGTCCGGGCGCAGGAAATAGCAATGGAGAATAACCTGCCTTGCGTTTATCTTGTCGATTCGGGCGGCATATTCTTGCCGTATCAAGCGGAAACTTTCCCCGATCGCGACCATTTCGGTAAGATTTTTTACAATCAAGCGCGGATGTCGGCAATGAATATCCCCCAAATTGCCGTCGTCATGGGTTCTTGCACTGCCGGCGGAGCTTATGTTCCAGCAATGAGCGACGAAACCGTCATGGTGCGCAACCAAGCAACGATTTTTATCGGCGGCCCCCCGTTAGTTAAGGCAGCAACCGGCGAAGTAGTTACCGACGAAGAGCTTGGCGGAGCGGATGTTCATTGCAAAATCTCGGGTGTATCCGACCATTATGCTCAAAACGACGAGCATGCTTTGATGATTGCCCGTAATATTGTAGAAAACCTCGGTGCGCAAAAGCTTTTCGACATTGGTCGAGGCGAAACGGAAGAGCCTTACTATGACCCGAAGGAGTTATATGGAATATTACCGAAAAATCTGCGAATGCCTTTCGATATGCGGGAAGTAATTGCCCGAATAGTGGACGGCAGCCGCTTCCAAGAGTTCAAGGAGTATTACGGTACGACATTGGTAACTGGTTTTGCGCGAATAATGGGCTATCCCGTTGGAATATTAGGCAATAACGGTGTTCTGTTTTCCGAGTCGAGCAAAAAAGGCGCTCATTTTATCGAAATGTGTTGTTTGCGAAAACTCCCGCTTGTATTTTTGCAGAACATAACCGGTTTTATAGTTGGGAAAAGCTATGAACACGGAGCAATTGCCAGCGATGGGGCGAAGCTTGTTCATGCGGTAGCAAACGCCAATGTGCCTAAGTTTACAATAATTGTCGGCGGCTCGTATGGAGCGGGAAACTATGCGATGTGCGGTCGTGGATATAATCCGCGAATGCTTTGGATGCTGCCGCACGGCAGAATCTCGGTTATGGGCGGCGAGCAGGCGGCTGACGTATTGGCAACAGTGAAAATTAAGCAATTGGAAAAAGCCGGTAAAAAGCTATCTGACGAGGAAATAAACGCAATCCGGCAGCCGATTATCGAGCAGTATGATTCGGATGCTACGCCGTATTTCAGTTCAGCTCGCATTTGGGACGACGGCATTATCGACCCGCTGGATATGCGAAATGCTTTGGCTTTGGGTATTTCAATGTCATTGAATAAACCGATACCGGATTATCAACCTGGGGTATATCGAATGTAGTGGGTTAAAAAAACGATATTATTATTCAATAATATTTTGAGACATGTGAGACTGTTTGAGAATAATTCGACGTGGTGATTATGAGCGGCGACAATGTATTTGAAACATTACAAGTTAATATAAAAGGCAACTATGCAGAATGCTTGATTAACCGTCCCGAAGTGCATAATGCGCTGAACGATACGGTTATTACGGAGCTTAACAAAGCTTTTTTTTTGTTAGGAAAGATAGAGCAGGTAAGAGTTGTCGTACTTTCTGGTTCGGGCAAATCGTTTTGCGCCGGGGCTGACTTGAACTGGATGCGCGGCGTTGCCGGATATTCATTCGAAAAGAACTTCGATGAAGCTATGGCGCTTTCAAATCTTTTAAGGACAATAAAAACGCATCCTAAGCCGATTATTGCAAGAGTAAACGGCGCTGCTGTCGGTGGCGGTTTGGGTATACTGAGCGCCTGCGATTTTGTAATTGCCGTTGATACTGCCAAATTCGCTTTCAGCGAAGTTAGGTTGGGACTTGCGCCATCGGTTATTTCGCCGTTTGTAATGGCAAGAATCGGCGAAGTAAACACCCGCGAGTTGTTTATTACCGGCGAGCGCTTCGATGCGCAAAAAGCATTGGAAATAGGGCTTGTGGGCAAAGTCGTAACCGAAGATGAGCTTGATGATGCTGTAACGAATCAAATTGAAGCTCTTTTAGTTTCTTCGCCGGACAGCATTGCTGCAATCAAAGAATTGCTTTTCAATGTTTATTTTACCGATTACGAGAAAATAGAACGGTTTACGGCATCACAGATTTCGCGTTTAAGGGCAAGCGCGAGCGGTCAAGAGGGGATGGCTGCTTTTTTAGAGAAAAGAAAACCCAAATGGATTGAATAAGATTATTGTTCGAATGCTTTTTGGCTAATCGGCAAAGTAACAGTGAATTTGGTTCCGAAGTTTTCCTTGCTTTCGATTTGTATTGTGCCTAAATGTGTGTCGACACAACGTTTGACTATCGATAAACCTAACCCGTAGCCACTGGCAAAGCCGGAATTGCCGGCGCGGAAAAATGTTTTAAAAATGTGCTGCATATCTTTTTCAGGAATGCCGATACCGAAATCTTGAACGAAGAATTTTAGATAATCTTCGTTGATTTCAGCATTAAAGATGATTTCGCTTCCGTTGGGTGAGTACTTGGCAGCATTGGTCAAAAGATTGTTCAAAATCAAGCCGAGTAAACTTTCGTCGGCATAAGGATTGGTGCATTCGCCGGTCATATTAAATATAACCTTGTGCGAACCAGCAAACGAGAACTCGACACTATCGACTAAGGATTTAATATAAGATTGTAAATCCATGCTTTCCGGTTTGAACACGAACTTGCCGGAATCCATTTGCCCTACGGTCAAGACTTTTTCCATGAGTTGAGTCATATTAAGCACGGTGCCTTTAATGCGCAAGTAGTGTTTTTCTTTTTCGGAATCATCCCACTTCGAGCCGTAATTCTTAAGCAAATCGGTAGAAAGCATAATCGTCGTCAACGGCGTTCGAAACTCATGCGAAATCATTGAAATGAAGCGGGATTTGAGCATATTCAAATCTTTTTCCTTATCTAATGACTGCATGATTTTCTTCTGCGAATCAATTCTCTGAGATATATCAATTGCAGTAAGTATCCAAAAAGATTCTTCTTCAATTTCTATATGCTCTACTGATATTGCCCAATTGAGAATTTTTCCTTTCTTGGTGTTGATTGAAATTTGATAGTCTTTTAATGTGTTATAACTCTTTAATGTGTCGATAAAGTTGTTTAAAGTGTCATTTTCAATTATCTCATCTAAGTCTTCAAGCTTTTTATTTATCGCCTCATTTAATTCAATATCAATTAGCTTTAGAGCGGCATGGTTAATATTAACAATTGTATGGTCGGTTGTACGAATTATAATAGTAGCGATTGGCGAAAAACGGAATAGATTTGATAAGAGAACTATATTCTTTTGAATATCCTCGTTACAATGATGGAAATTTACAATAGGTTCGAAAAGCAAGATGATATATTCTGAATGCGTGGATTCATCAGCTAAAAGTAGAAATTTAATCTTATATGGCAGAGTGTCTGAATTATTTAATTTGAATATTTCATCATTAATTACAATATTCTCTCGTTTTTCAAGCAATTCATTTTGCTTGGCGAGAAGAAATTCCGCCTGCTCGCAATTGAAAAAGTCGAAATCCGTTTTTCCGATAAACTCCTTGTGTGAGCCTTTGTTCAGCAGTTGTTCAAAATGTTTATTAGTATAAACATATATAAAACCATCCGCGTTTTTATATATGTTTATACTAATAAACATTT
>CAYLSY010000068.1:0-9852 GCA_964386275.1 uncultured Hyphomicrobiales bacterium | reverse complement strand
TTATAATTCTTCCAATCCATATTCATGAATTTTTCTATATAACGTGCGTTCGCTAATTTTCAATGCCTGAGCAGCCATTCGACGATTACCCAGCGAACGCTTCAGTGCTTGTTCAATCATCAATTTCTCGGCTTCAGCAATCGAAAGACGCTCGAAAGTAAAAGCAGAAGACACTTCCTGCACATTTACGCTCCCGGCAATTTCCTGTAATTCGATGATTTCAGCTTTCATCGAGTCGATTTTCCCCGCAAGAGTGTTCAGTTGACGGCGAACTTCGGTAGTATCATTCTTAAGTTCGAGTAAAGTTCTTAAAATCAATGCCAACTCAAACTTTTGAGTATCGTTGTAGC
The DNA here is from genome assembly GCA_964386275.1 of uncultured Hyphomicrobiales bacterium. Classification (GTDB taxonomy): domain Bacteria; phylum Bacteroidota; class Ignavibacteria; order Kapaibacteriales; family UBA2268; genus CAYLSY01. Next base: position 9,502 of record CAYLSY010000068.1, on the reverse strand, counting down.
TTTCCACCGGAATTAGCGAGAGTTCTTTCGGCTGAGTATACTCTTCGTGCGCAGGAAGCGCAGGAGGCAAGTACTTTCTGAGCAAAGCCACATCAACAGAACCCGTTTTTTCAATCGTAATGAGCGTTTCGACCAAGTTCCTTAGCTCGCGGATATTTCCTAGCCATGGCATTTTTCTTAATATTTCAAGGCTGTCAACAGAAAATCCCTCGTATTTAATCGACAGTTTTTCGCATATACGCTTGCCAAAAAAATCAACCAACTCCGGTATATCCTCCTGTCGTTCACGGAGCGGCGGAAGTATAAGCTGGACATTACGCAATCGAAAGTATAAATCCTGACGAAAGGTTCCCTGCGACACTGCCTCCTCGAGCCGCCGGTTGGTTGCGGCTATGATTCGAACATCAACCTTGCGCATGTCCGAAGAACCTAACCGCATAAACTCGCCGGATTCCAGCACACGCAATAATTTCACTTGGGTATTATATGGCATTTCGCCAATTTCATCCAAAAATATCGTTCCCTTATGAGCAGTTTCAAAAAAACCCTTTCGTTGCTCTGTCGCTCCGGTAAAAGCTCCGCGTTCGTGTCCGAAAAGTTCCGATTCAAGCAAGGTTTCGGGTATTGCGCCACAATTGACGCTTATAAATGGATAACGCTTCCGTTCGCTCAAACCGTGAATGGCATTGGCAAACACATCTTTGCCGGTTCCGGTTTCGCCGTTAATCAAGACCGATAAATCGGTCGGCGCCGCCTGAACAAGCATCTCGATGGATTTCATTAACGCATCGGATGTTCCCACAATACCATAGCGCTGTCGTAAGAATGTTAGTGTCGATTTATTCAGTTTTGTATTCATCTTTTTTTTTTGAATCCTAAGCATGAGGCAAGTTAATAATTCTTCTCAATCGCGCCGAATTTTTCAATCAGCATCTTTTCGACAGGATGCAGCGCTCTACCTTGTGAATTGCTTGTCGGCGCCGATTTTATGCTCGCTATAGTATTTTCGGTTATTGGCTGTTGAACGTCCGGCGATGTATGTATCTCATTTTGTATGAAAGACTCCTTTGGCAACTCGTTGGAAAATTTTAAACCAACTCTTGCTCCGAAAAAATCCTCCAATCTGTTCAGCAAATCAGTCTTGATTTTTTGTAACGACATTATTAACGTTTCATTTTTAGTAAATAAATACACTTCGCCGTTTTCGAATGCAGGAGTAACATTGTTTTTATCGAAAACAAAGCTAAGTCCGTTGCCTTCGGCGGCGACTTTCAGAGCAAATTCCTTCCAACCCTTTTCAAGCGCTTCTTTGCTTATTTCGCCTAAAACCGCCTTCTCTTGTTCCTGAGTTGCAGCCGGCCGAACAACAGCCGGGACATTAACAGGGATTGATGTTGCAGACTTTGATTGAGAGATTTCCATTCGTTGACGTAAAGTATCCGCCGTAATTTGCTGCGGAACCGGAATCGGCGTATTTGAGGCAGTCGCGGTCGAAGTGGCATAATTGGCAGTTGGCTTGGAAGTAAGGCCCGAACCCTGCTTTAATTGCTTGATTTCTTCCAAAAGCTCGCTAATTTCCACAGTCGAATCAAGCGATGTAAGCTGAGCCAGCGCCAATTCGAACCTTAATCGCGGCTGGGGCGAAAACCTTAGCGACTGTTCGGCAGCGGTTGTTATATTGATTAATCGCAGCAGTTCAGCCTTTGTAAAGCGACGTGCCTCGTTAAGATACTTTTCGTGAAACTCAGACGATGTATCAATCAGCGATGCCGTATTCGTTACGTTAACTGTAAGCAAATTCCGTAAATGTTCGAGCAATCCGCCGAGAAATTCCTGTGCATCGTAGCCCTTTTGAGCTATCACTTTGGCTATGGCAAAGGCTTCGGCAGTGTTCTTTTGAAGGATTGCTTCGCTGCAACGGAAGAAGAAATCGCGGTCAATCAAATGCAGCGCATCGCTCATTTCAGAATACGTTATTTTATTGCCGCAAAAGGCGATTACTTGGTCGAAAAGGCTCTGTCCATCGCGCATCGAACCATCAGCTTTTTGAGCGATGGCGATTAAAGATTCTTCATCAATCTGTATGCCTTCTTTATCGGCTATATGCTTTAAATGGTCTGCTATTCCACGTATTTCCATTCGGCGAAATTCGAAACGCTGGCAACGGCTGAGTATAGTTGCCGGCACTTTATGCTGCTCTGTCGTTGCAAAAACAAACATCAAGTGCGGCGGCGGCTCTTCGAGCGTCTTCAGCAAAGCGTTAAAAGCTGATGTAGAAAGCATGTGAACTTCATCGATGATATATAGTTTGTATTTGGATGAAGCCGGCGGATATTTTGCATTTTCCCGCAATTTTCGGATGTCGTCCACACTGTTGTTCGAAGCGCCGTCGATTTCAATTACGTCGAGCGAGCGGTTTTCCAATATTGCGCGGCAAGAAGGACATTCGTTGCATGGTTCGAAATCATGCGGGTTTTCGCAATTGACTGCCCTGGCAAGAATCCGGGCAGTCGTCGTTTTTCCGACTCCTCGCGGCCCGCTAAATAGGTATGAGTGCGATATTCTACCACCGGAAAGAGCGTTTTTTAGTGTCGTCGAAATATGCTCCTGGCCGATTATATCCTTGAATTTTAATGGTCGCCACTTTCGCGCCGTAACGAGAAAAACTTGCTCCTGTTCGGTTTTATCGATATTCATAAAAATGTATTTCCTTGTTCATTTTCTTTTCGCTTAGAAAATAAATATAATAAAAAATCTCATTGCTGTAACTTTCCTTATAAAAAAATTGTTTATATTGCATTGATGTGATTAATGTTGCACTTTTCTTGAAAATCAAATGAAAAAAGTAATCTTAGCCGCTTTTTTGTCAATTATTATAATAATTGGTTTTGCTTTCAATGCACATTCGGACGACCGTTCGCCGAAACTATTTATTTCTTCAGATAAACATGCTAAGATATTACCAAATAAAGCTATTATCCGGTTTTCGCCGTCTGGGCAGCTTAAGATTAAATCTAAAACTATTGAATATGATTTTAAACTGACCGAACCTATGCTGGCGCCGGAGCAAAGCATTACTTCGGAAGCCAACTATAGTCAGGCTTGGCGCTCGATGACACCTTCGAAAGTATTCGAAATAATGAAAGCCGAAGAACCGCTGATGCGAACATATTACATTGAATATGAAGGCGAAATCGAACCAGAAAAATATTGCAGTCTTTTAAAATCAAAATATCCCGATATTGAAATTGCTGAGCCAGTTTATCTCGATGAGCTTCTTTATACTCCAAACGACACATACATCGCCTCGCAAACTTGCCTTAAAACAATCAAAGCGATTACGGCATGGGACACTTTTCAAGGCGATACCAATTTAGTTATTGCAATTACCGACGATGGTATTTTTCAGAATCATCCCGATTTATTCGGCAACATAGCTCCAAATTGGAACGAAATACCGGAAAACGGTATCGATGACGACGGCAACGGCTATGTCGACGATTATATTGGTTATAATTTTGCATGGAACGACGATGGCTCGCTGCCGGGCAATACCGAAATTTCCTTTAGCTCGCATGGCACTCACGTCGCCGGAATTGCAGCTGCCCAAACAGACAACCTTCTCGGAGTCGCCGGAGTCGGCTTTAAATGCCGATTTTTCCCTATTCGGGTTTCCCCGCCGATGATTGACGGCACAACCTATGTTAGTTACGGATACAAAGGTATAATTTATGCAGCCAATCGGGGTTTCAAAGTTCTCAATTGCAGCTGGGGCAGCCGCAAACCTTTTTCCGGTATCGACCAATCTGTAATCGATTATGCGGTTTCGAAAGATTTGGCTATCGTCGCCAGCGGCGGCAACGGCAACAACACTTATGAATTATATTATCCGGCATCCTATTACGGAATACTGGCAGTCGGAGAAGTTGACGAATATGACAACTTGACCTATAGCAGCAGTATCGGAAAATCAATACGCATACTCGCCCAAGGAGTCAATAACTGGTCGACCGATTCTCAGATTGGATATAGGCTTCTAAATCTCGGAGGCACTTCCTACGCAGCGCCGGTCGTATCGGGCGCATTGGCGCTAGTCAGGGCTAAGTTCCCACAGCTCGACGCCATTCAATCGCAAGAGTTGCTGCGCGTTACGGGTGATGATATTTCCGGCTTAAGCTCTTCTTATGCAAAAATTTTACCTCGCAGAGTCAATGTTTTGAATGCGCTAAATGCCGATTTGAATAATCTCGTCGCAATTTCTCCGGTATCGCATACAATCGGAAAAGTCCCCGGCGCCAATGACGAACGGTTTATTATCGACGATACAGTTTATCTGGGCGTTAAAGTGAAAAATCACCTTGCCAAAGCAACCTCATTGCGCTTCATCCTATCTAAATCAAACGATAATTTAAATAGAATTACAATACTTGATTCAATAATCAATGTTTCGTCAATCGAAGCCGGTGATTTTGCCGATTTGCATTATTTCAAGTTCAGAGTCAATCTTATCGGCTACGAACCAGTAATCTTGCGCGTCGATATCTCATCTTCGACAGGTTATCGCGACTTCTTTTTGTTCCATTTCACTCCGACTCCCGAAGTAACCACGTTTTCGAACGACGCCATATCGTTTTCCGTCGGAGATTACGGCACTTTAGGTTTCGGCGGCGCAGAAGGCAATCGCTCTGGAGTCGGTTTTAACTATAAAGCAATGGGAAATATGATTTATATAGCGGGTTTTGTAGAAGTCCAAGATTCTACACACGTTTCGTCATCTGTATACGGACTCGGCAACAATAATTCCGACTTCTCCGTAATCAAGCCTTTTACCGGCATTGAAAATCACCGCGGCATCATACGAGACGATGCCGACGTATCCGAAGATCATATTGGAATCGACGTCGAGCAAGCATTTTTCTTACCCAAAGGCAATGCAACGGTAGCTAAAGTAATAGTAAAAATTACAAACACAAGCGGCAATACGCTGCCAAACTTAGCTGGCGCATATTACATCGATTGGGATATAGGTTGGAGGCAAATTATGAACAAATCATCCTATTTCCCGGCTGCAATTCCCTCAGGTTTTCCGATAAAGCGGACGGCTGCGCAAATGATTTATGGCTTGGACGATTTCCCTTATGGCGGTTGCGCTGTTTTTTCGAATGAAATCACCGCCGAAGCTCAATCATCCGCATTTGAATCAGGCACCCTCGACGGATATCGCATGGCTTACCTTTTAAAACAAGGAGTAGCTGAGCAAACAAACGCCACAGACGATTTGGCGACGCTTACCGGCATGCGATTTCCCGAACCTACGGCTCCGGGCGAATCGCACACATTTTTAATGTGCTTCGGCGCTGCAGACGATTCGCTGTCGCTTGCCGAAGGACTCCGAGCTTGCCTCGAAAGCGGCTTCAGTCCTGTCGAAGAAACCGTGCATGGAGAATTGGATTTCGAAATATCGCCGAACCCGGCTAACGATTTCTGCAAGTTGACAATCCACAATGCTTCGAGCAAACAAATCTTTATTAGTCTCAGAGACTTGCTCGGAAATGTCGTAATCGAAAGAACTGCTGAAAATATTTTTGCCACAAATTATGAATCAACCATTGATTTAAGCAGTCTGACAAGCGGTGTTTATTTGGCATACATTCGTTGCGGAAACTCAATTTTCAACAAAAAAATCAATGTGGTAAAATAGCCGACGCTTGCCACTTTTTAAGCGTAAATGAATTGATTTTAAAAAGACTTGAATAATAAAAAATATTTCTTTTTTGTCGATATATTACATAAAATATCAAGAAAATTAAGGTTTTACCGTTAAAAAAACTTTTGGCAAACTAAAAATTGTTTTGTATTATACATTTGGCGCCAATGCAGGAATTTTTTCATTGTTTAAATCCTCAGATTCGGCTAATCTTTTTAAAATAACAGCCGATAATCTAATCGAGGTAGTGAGTGTAATTGTTTTTTTGATGAATTACTGCGCTCGCCAACGTTTTATTTTTATAAGGTAATGATAATTATCGGGTTTATTTGAAACGGAAGAAAACACAAGACAATGAAGAAAAAGTCAATGCAGACAGGTATTTAATTACCTATGCCGACCTAATCACGCTTCTGCTTGGCTTGTTTGTTATTTTATATGCCGTCTCGCGGGTTGACGAAGAAAAATACAGAGAATTTTCGAACGCTTTTTCACAGTATTTTAACCCTTCATCTATCAACGGCGGCGAAGGAGTCCTGCAGGGAAGACGCGATGGAATGCCCGAACCCGTGTTACCAGCTCCGGCTCCATCGAACAAGTCCTTGAAAGATATTGCAGAAGAAGCGCGGCGGACTTTTTCCGATTATATCTCAAGCGGAAGGCTAAAATTGTCTGAAACTGCTTCCGGCGTTAAACTTGTTTTCCCCGAAAAGATGCTCTTTGAATCCGGTAAGGCGGAAATTCAAAAGGAAGGCTTGGATGCGCTCGCCAGCCTTGCGGAAATTCTTGCTGGAACTAAATACGAAGTTACAATTGACGGACATACGGATTCCGACCCGATTCGCACCTTTCGCTACGAATCAAATTGGCATCTGTCGACAGCCCGTGCGGCTAATGTCGGTTATAAACTAATTCAGGACGGACTTTCGGAATCATCGCTTGTCGTTCGAGGTTTCGGAGCTCAACGTCCAGTTTCGGACAATGCAACAACGGAAGGAAAAACGCTCAACCGAAGAGTTGAAATAACAATATCTGAACAATCTTCGAAAACAATGTCATCGGAAGGCTACAACAGTTCCGATTCAGCTGTTAATCGTTAAATTGAAATAATTTTTGATAAGGCATAAAAAATGGACACAATTAATGCAGGAAGCGCTCGTAAAATCAAAACATTACAGTTTGGTGAACTCGATATCGAGCAGAGCCATATATTTAATTTTCCAAACGGATTGCTTGGATTCGAAGATTTACGTGAGTTTGTATTGATTAGCGAAGAAGAAACCGTACCCTTTAAATGGCTGATTTGCGTAGAAAAGCCCGAAATAGGCTTTCCGCTTTTAAGTCCTTGGCATATCGACCTGACTTATGAGCCGGGCAACGATTTCAATTTGCAACGCGAGGTAATCTTATGCGTTATTACTCTTGAAGACGAAAAAGGATTGATGACGGCTAATATGAAAGCGCCGGTTATACTCGACGTTATCGAACAAACCGGAAAGCAAATCATTTTGCCGTCTGATAAGTATATACCTAATTACATTATTCAAAAGCAAAACCGGTAAATATAACCTGATTGCTTAAAATTGAACCTTATCGCAAAGGTCTTTCGTTTCATTCATTTATACTGGAAAAATTATTCAAGGATGAATATATGCTTGTACTTTCAAGGAAAGTTGGTGAAATCATTACTATTGGCTCGTCGATTAAAGTTACGGTGCTTAGCTATGATAGAGGTATTGTCAGATTGGGAATAGAAGCCCCGAAATCAATACCTGTTCACCGCAAGGAAGTGTTCGATAAAATTATCGATATGAACAGGCAAGCCGCAAAAACCGAGCTTGCCGCATTGAAAAAAGCGATTTCCGATTCGAAAGTGAATTTCCACTCACATTCAAAAGGACAATTGCAACCGCCGTCTGTTTATTATTCGGCAAAAGATAACAAAAAGAATTAGAAATTTAAAAGTGGTGGCGTTTGCCACTTTTCAAGCATTGACATCTTGGATTTATAGAAAAAGCGCTTAATTTAAATTATTTCATTTTTCTTAATAATTAAATTTGATTAACGAAAGAAGTAAAATATTATCTTTCCGACTAGTTTGGAATTACGTTTTTTTTAATTTATATGACTATTTGACATAGTCACTACTCAACACTCATTACATATAATTTATAACTCATAATCGATGGAATACAGCGTACTAATCATTGACGACGATATCTGGATGCAGAGGATATTGGCAAAAACAATGGAAAGCTATGGTTTTAAACATACTTTTCTTGCGTCGAACGCATTCGAAGGCATAGCTCTATCTGTAGAATATGCTCCAACATTGATAATTATGGATATTCTTATGCCCGAACTTAGCGGTTTGATTGCCTTGAAAATACTGAAACATATAAAAGTAACCAGGGATATTCCGATTTTAATGGTTAGCGCGCTTTCGGATACTGAAAACCTCAGCATAGCATTCAAATACGGAACCGCAGGTTTTATTTCTAAGCCATTCACACGCTCGACAATTTTCGAAAAGCTAATTGGAATTTTCGGAAAAGAAAAACTCGAGCAAATTTCGCTTGGCGAACGAATTGATACTACAAACCTACCCAAACAAACAGAAAGCGAAGCCTTGGCTGATTCTGCAGACTTATCTCAAAATGAAATTGACTTATCAGTGCCGACCGATAAAAAAACAATCTCGAAAACAGTGCCGCAAGAGCAACTGCTCCAATACTATCAGGAAGACGAAAAAAGAAGTATTGACGCAATAAAAAAAATGTTACTAAAGACAAAAAAATGATGATTTTCAAGCATATGCAGGTTTGCTAATGAAGAAATTCTTTAATGTTTCGGATACTGAATATTTATTAGTCATATCGAAATAAGAGCCTTTGGCGCTTTCCTCGCCTGCGATGATTGTCTTATAAATCATTGTATAATCAATCGTTTTTCTCTTTGAACCGGAATCTGTATTCAATATTTTATTATTCAACTCGGCTCGAGCCTCGGCTTCAATCGAAGAGGCTTTCTGTGCAACCATTCGGTCTTGAGCCGAAGGGTCGGACGGTGCCAATGCGGCGCGTCGAACCTGTTGCATTTTTCTGATTGTTGCCTCTGGGTCTCCGTTTACCGCCGACATATCGATTTTTACTTCACCGCCGGTAACATATTCTTTATTATCAGGACCTGTCGTTGTCGAATATGAAGCGCCGCGTACCAAGCTACCCCCGGCAGCCTTGTGAGCATTTTCGTGGGAGCGAACCTTTTTATCGGTCTCCTTTAATTCTTCGACCACCTTCTCTTCATCTTCGGTAAGCTCTTTATTAACAACAGCTGCCGGCTCTTCTTCCTTGTCTTCATCCTCTTTTTTAGAGCCGATTTCGAGTTTATCGCTTTGATTATTCTGTGTCTGTGTCCCGTTGGATTTTTCTATGTCCGATTGCTTGACAGCTTCGGTATCTGTGGTTGTAAGTGGACTGTATTGAGTGGATTCGGTATTCTCTGTATTAGCGGCAGTATCGTTCGCGGTACGGTAATACGAGCCGCTTCGCACGTCGAGCAACATTTGCTCAACAGGCGTTACAATCGAAAATCCATTTATCGACGACACTACCGCCATGATTTAACCACACTTTTCTATCATTATCAGCTAAATTATGAAATAATGAAAACTGAAAAATTGTATTTTCCTTTTTTTTCTTTAAAAATACAGTATTTTATTTTTTTCCTATGTGGTGAACGATACCTTTTTTTTACTTTTCGGCAGTCAAATTTAAAACTTTATAGCGAAAAAAA
>CAYLSY010000067.1:0-9930 GCA_964386275.1 uncultured Hyphomicrobiales bacterium | reverse complement strand
ATCAACAGACTCTTCAGTATAAAAATATTGAGAAGAATTGCCCGAAAATTCTTATCTTAGAATTTTATCAAAAACATAAGAATTATGCTAATTACATTCGAAGGCATAGACGGGTGCGGAAAATCATCGCAAATCAAGCTGCTGTCGGCATTTTTGAAGGAAAAAGGCTGGAAGCACAAAATTTTGCGTGAGCCGGGAGGCACTCATTTGTCGGAATCCATACGCGAAGCGTTGCTGCACAGCAACGAAGAGATTTCGCCGTTGACCGAGTTGCTGCTGTTCAATGCGGCTCGCTCGCATCTTGTTCACAAAGTTATCAAACCGACGCTTGCCGAAGGGTTTATCGTGCTATGCGACAGGTTTTTCGATTCGACGACCGCCTATCAAGGCTACGGTAGAGGTTTAGATATCGATATGGTTAAGAGCGTGAATTTGGTTGCAACCGAAGGTTTGCAGCCGGATATTACATTTTTTCTCGATGTACCGATTGAAATGTCCGACCGCAGAATCAACAAAAAAAATGCCGACCGCATAGAAAAATCAGGCGTTGATTTTTACCGAAGGGTTATCGAAGGCTTTAGAACGTTGGCTGCAAACGAAAAGGAGCGTTTTTTTCGCATCGATACCGGCGGTCCGAAGGAGTTGACACATAAAATTATCATCGAAAAAGTCGAAGAGCTATATAATAAAAAAAATCCGTAGAGACTGGCTGACAGACTGCCTCTACGGATTCTCGTCATCTTGCGCTGAAGCGAATAATCACTCAATCTCATCTTCGGAAAAACCATACCGCTTCATCCAATAATTCCGCGAAAACTTGACTGCGCCTGTCGAAATAAGTTTTGTATCGCGTTCGACAATATAGCTGTTTTCTGAATCATTGACTACGACCTTGAATTCAGGCTTTTTAACATTGCCGAAGTTCATTTTGACCACCAAGTCGATAATATGGTTTATTGTCTTTTCAACAAGTTTAATATCGGATAAAACAACTTCATGTCTGATGCGGAAATGAGTGTTTGCAGCTGCATATGAGCCCATTTCGAGTTCGGTTGTCAGCGTTTGCGACAATATCGCTTTCGAAATTTCTGAGTTGCAATGCCTGATTAAATCACGGAATAGCGTGGATGACGCATTACGAGCGGCTTCCTTGAAATCGATGTTAACATCAGCAGGCGTTACAATTACGGCATCTTCGGTCATTTCGGCAAGTTCCTCGGCAAGTTTGCGTGCTTCTTCGGTCGTGGCTCCGCGACAGTATTGACCGATAAGCATCGGCATGCCGTATCTTTCTGTAAATTTTACCCAGAATTTCAAACCGCCGTTCTTAAAAACTACGGGCCAATAGCACTTCGACAGCAACGAATGCCCATATGGATTGATATACGATGCTTCGAAGCGCACGCAGACTATCTTTTCCGGCGGACACAGCTCGCCTTCGGGCTTGCCAATTCTTTTAAAACGCAATGCTCCGTTGGTGTCGAATCCGAACCATTCCTGAGGTTTAGGTATAATACTTTTCGGATAAATAAAGCTCATTCCGGATTTAGCGCTTTGCTCCCATATTATTTCCAGCGGCTGATATCCGAAAAGCGGCGCCTCGAGAATATCGCGCATCAAACCTGAAATGTCAAAACCATTTAGTATTGATTTAATTTCTCGGAAAACGCCTGCCGTGCTATCGTTGCGAACAACGGTATGGTCGAGCGATAACACGCCTGCTTTGCGTGATTGCACGCAAGACCAAACGTGCGGGTCGTTTTTCAATTCTCTGTAAGTTTCGATTGTCTTGCCGGTTTTACGCAAAATCGAATCGGGATTCGGCAAAACTCCGAAAGGATTGGCTAATGACAAGAAAGCGTCGCGTGTGGCGAATTCTTTTGTAAGTTTTTTTTCTATTTCCATTTTTTCACTATTTAAATAATCCATTGATAATTACAGCTGACACAAATCCGGAAATATAGAGCAGCGGCGCTTTCCACCATGCCTCTTCTTCCCTTATGATTTGGCTTTCGCGAGTTTTGATGTTTACTAATAGCGCTGTATCTGCTTTTTTGCTATATCTCATTGAAAACTCGTTGGTCGGATATATGTAGGATAGCGATATGGTATCATTTCGCAAAACCGTGTCCAGTTTTGCCTCGAACGGCTTTGTTACAATCATTGTATCTCGCAAATACTTAATTTTTGTTTTCACTTTTTCAATCACGACTGGTTCTTGAGTTTTAACGATATATTGTGTGTCGACAAGGGTTTCGGTCTTGTAATATACTGCTTTGCCGTTGCTCCTTCCAAGAAAGTAAGCAAGCGTTATCAGTACAAGCGTTATAATTATATAGATTTGTTTCATATTTTTAGCGAATTTCTTTGTAAAAAAGAGCTGCATTCATGCTTCCGCCAGTGATGCCGTTATGTTGGTATCTTACTTTGAGGTAAGGAGGCGTTATGTCGAAAGTAATCAAAACACAATCGTCGCTGTTCGAAGCAGAAGTAATATTGATTGTCTGAGCAATGGTTTCAAGGCTCTGATTGTTCGATATAATAATGTCGAGAACGCCGTTCAATACTCCTGTAGCTCCTTGCCATTCAATTTGCAGCGAACGTGCCTCTTGCTTCTGCCGAATTTCGGGGATATTTTCCAACTCGAGTTCGAGCCAATCGGTTTCGAAATCTGTGGAAATATCCTTGTTCCAAATTATTTCTGAAATCATTGCAGTCCTTTCTAAATGACTTTAAAGCCTATTAAACCTCTGACAGCGAGCCGTCCGAGACTGTGATAAACGTTTCGTTTTCTGATATAAACACCTTCGCCGTTGCTTTCACGGCTCGATTTCGACGGCGAAGTATTGAAGCCGATGGTGTAAACCCATCCGGCTTTAGCAACTCGAATAATTCGTTCAATATGCCCATTCGCTTTATTCGCCTTGCGCCACACGAGCAAATCATGGCGGCTTGGCTCGAAAATGACTTTGTCGCCGCGCTTTGAGGCATCGTTGAACATCTCGTTTGCCAAACCAGTGCGCTTTATAGGTATTACCGAAAAAGGCAGATTCAATTGCTTTGCCGCAACCCAAAAGCACCAGTATTGACCGGCAGCGCAGTATGCGTTGCCGCGATTTCTGCCGACCGAGCTCAAATATTCTTCGATTTTTGCTCCGTCGTTGCGGTTTGTTGATGCAACCGTTCCGACCTGAGCCAAAGCCGAATCATGAGACGCTTCGAGCAATTGTTTTGAGCAGGGCAATACGACTTTTACTTGTGCATTGAGAGCGGTATATGCAAGGACATACAATATAACGAGGATTTTTTTCATGCTTCCTCCTCAGCTAAGAGCCGAATTGAGCCAAATATACACCCAAAACCGTCATTCCGACGCATATGTGAACGCCGAGAAAAATAAGTCCGGGATTGGCTCCAGCAAAGTATTTCGTGAAATCTACTTTAGTAAAGGAATAGAGCGCAACACCTGATAATGCCAACGAAAGCGCTTCGATTGCCGCAATCAATAATATTGTCTTAATTTCTGCTAATCCGGGACTCAGAAGCAATAATGCCGCTAATCCAAGTCCAATCCATGCTAAATGACGAAATATAAAATTCAATTTTTCATTCATAATAATATTAAAATATGTTAAACAAAATCTTCATTAATTTTATTGAGCATCGAATCCGGAAACTCGCGATCGACGTTAGTTCTGATGGATTCGACATAAGGCGGGGCGCTTGCCGAAGCCGTATGGTAGTTAAGTTGCAGATTTCCTGTTTGAACGTCTTTCAACAACTGCATAGCTTCCTTTTTTCGTCGCAGAACCGTTGACGGCACTGCCGTACGCACATACGCTATTTCGAAAAGGAACGCTACCGCCAAATCGACTGCAATCTTTCTCAAAACAACGTCAGCAAGCGCAAAAGGCAGAGTATATCTGCCTCGAAGATGTGAATCAATGATGCAGTCGGCAAATTTCTCAGCATATAAAACGCGGTCTTCGTTTATGGTTACACCAGTTGGGTCGCCAGTCAGCACCGCAAGTTCGAATTCCGAAAATTCTTTTAATAAATCGTTTATATCTGAATATGACATGTTTAATTCCAGTTATTATTTGATAAATGAAAGGGATGCCTTAAAACCGTTATAAAAAGCGACTGTGGAATATATGTTACTTTTATTATAACTGATAAGACATCCCAAATGTGTGATTATGGAACAAGCTTAATTCTGATAAAACCTGCACCGGTAACTGAATCAAGTGCGCGCCCGTTGACGGCGTCGCCGCTTTCGGCGGTTTTTGCCTTGCCAAAGGCATCCGAAGCAACATCAGCGCCGGCGTTAATAGTTGTCGATGTTTCTATTGCGATTGTACCCAATGAGACAACGGCGGAATATTGATTTGACAGCCAATCGACTTCCGTTACGCCAAGCGCTCTGGAGCCGCTGCTGCAAAGTGTCCCAAGATGAGACACAAACCTGAATGCCGGCAAATCCTCATTTGCCTTTACGGTCAATGATTGAACCGGCTGATATGATTTTGTGTTGTATGGCATTTGTTTTTTCCTTGTTCAAATTTATTGAATGATAACTTGAGATAATTGTTGGTTAATTAATCTTACGAAAACGAATGAACCGTGTCTTTAATCAAATAGGCAGCGTCGCGCGATGTTACTTTCAGGCAGTAATTGTCAGTGTTGCGGATTACTTTGATTTTACCGCCGTTCTCGTAATATGTGTCGATTTCGGGCTTGCCTTCTCTTTGTAAAGTATAACCGAAACTGGGGTTGAATTCCGAACGATATCGATGTTCGTTTTTGTCTACATAAGCAATAACGACATTGTCGCTCCATATGTTCGAAAAAGTCGAGCCATCTTCGGAGTAAACCGAAGCGCCAACTTCTAATTGTTTGACATTAAAGATTTCCTTGAGGAAAGCCTGAGTTACTCCGGGTATGCCGGTATATTTTATTCTTTCGAGAAGATAAGTATTTTCGAGCAGCGCCTTATATGCGTCTACACCGATAATAATAGTATTCGGATAAAGACCTATCCTCGAATGGATTGCATTTATACCATTCAAAATAACTGTTATCGGCGATATCGTTGAATATGCGTTGTTGAATGCATTGTCGGATGTTAACGTGATTTTCATTTCCGTATCGTAAAGGGAAGCATCCAAAGCAAGCGCTGCAGCTTCTTTTTCCTTGTTGTTCAATAATACGTCCATTAGCTGCTTGGCTGTGCTTTGTTCGTAACGGTAGAATTCAAGCGATTCTTCTTCTTCGATATAATCTATCGCTATTTCAATGTCGTGTTCAATAGTCTCAAACTCAATCAATTCAATATCGCTCGGCGGAATCCTGTTAGATTGTGCTCTGGTGGCTCTTATCAAATTGCGTTCGATAAATGCGTCTTTGCCGAATTGTGGAATTTTACCTTTGGCTTTCGATACCTGTACCGTTGGAAAAAGCGATTCGGCAACCATTCCCGAGTTCCTGTATCCTTGTGCAATAGTAGTCAATACAGGGTCGATTGTTCTTAATTCGTCAAGCCTCGTTGTAGGCATATTCTTACTCCTTGATAAATATAAAAGAAATATTGTGATAAAATTAATCTGTGTGGAACTATCACCATGAACCAGCCATACATGCCGCTTCTTCGTATGATAATCCCGGATTTTCTTTTTGAATTTCGATTACGCGCTTATGCAATTCGAGTCGTTTCTGAGATACTTTCCGTCCTTCGAAGCTATCTTCAACTCCGATATTGCGGAAACGGCTGCCTGCTGCAAATTCATTGATTGCAAATTGAGGCTTTAGCGCAGAAACAAACTCTTTAACCAGCTCTACTCCAGAACGGGAACACTCGTCATCTTCTGCTGAAAAAGCGCGGTCTGCTCGAAATGCCATTTCAAGCAAATCAACAAGCTTTTCAGCTTGAGCGGGCGTAATAAATGTTCCATCGGGCGATGAAACAAGCGAATTGGCATATTCACGAAATTCCTTCAATCGCGCTTCCTTTGCCATTTGCTCGCTTATTTGGGCGCTATATTCCAATTCGCGCTTCAGCTCTTTGTTCTCATTAAATAATGAGTCGAGCCTCTGTTGATATTCGCTTAGCAAACCACAATTTCGGCAATCATTGTCGCTATTGTTTTTGGACTTTACTGTGCTATTATCTTCCTTTGCACAGTATTCCGATTCCATCGTCTCGAATTTTTCAGCTTCCGTAAACTTCACCGTTTGCAAACCCTTAACGGCTGGGGCGGCAGCTCCGAGAAAGCCGATATGACGCAGCATCATATCAGGATAAAGCGCCATGCTGATTCTTTTGTATTTTCCACTTCTTACTTCCTCAACAAAGTCTTCTTGCAATCCCTTTAGCTTGGCAAGCAACTTGTTGCCACGTCTCGCCAAACGCTCGACCCATCCGTATGCCGGGTCGTTCGTTTGGGGATGTCCTTTGACGACAGGCGCTTCGTTCGTCGGGTCCTTTGCTATCGTATCGTTGTACTGATACGCTATGTTGTCGAGCGACTCCTCGCTCCAAACGGCTGTATTACCGTTCGAGTCGGTGTGTTCGCCGGTTTTAAATATTTCAACCCACATAATCCTTCCTAATTTGTTTTAAAATCAATTTTTGCTCCTGAAAGCGTGTGCGAAAATATCGTGTGAAGCCGCAATCGACAATGAAACCATTTGGAATCCATTTTCGAATCATTTTAAAATGTTCTTAAAAAATCGTATTTTTGTAAACTTTTTTTGAAACTAGGAATTGATATGTTTGAACCCCAAAAAGATACGATAGAAGACCTGAAAAGCAGAATACTCCAAGTGCGGAGGTTTCTTTGAAATAGACGCAAAGCTCGCTAAGCTCGAAACGCTTAGGCAAAAGAGTGAGGACAGTTCATTATGGGAATCGCCCGACGAAGCTCAAAAAGTAATGCAGGAAATTGCTTCGATAAAGGAGTGGGTAGATATTTGGAAAGCGGCTAACCAAACCGTCGAAGATGCCGAAGCCTTCTTGCATTTAGCGCAAGAATCCGAAGACCCGGCGCTCGAGCAAGAGCTTAATACCGAAATTTCATCTGCTGTTGCCGCTGTTTCCGATATCGAATTGCAAAACATGCTGTCGGGCGAAGACGATAAACGTCCCGCAATTCTTACTATTCATTCAGGAGCAGGCGGCACCGAAGCTCAAGACTGGGCAGATATGCTGCTCCGAATGTATATCCGCTGGGCAGAGCGCCGTAAATTCACAGTCTATCTTGCCGACCGGCTCGACGGCGACGGAGCCGGAATAAAATCCGCAACGCTCGAAATCGTCGGAAAGTATGCCTATGGGTATTTGAAAGCCGAAAATGGCGTCCATCGCCTGGTCCGCATTTCTCCGTTCGATTCCAATGCGCGCCGCCATACGTCTTTTGCTTCTGTTTTCGTTTATCCCGAGGTTGACGACGATGTGGAAATCGAAGTCAATCCTGCCGACGTTGTGCTTGAAACTTTCCGCTCCGGCGGCAAGGGCGGACAAAACGTAAACAAGGTCGAAACCGCTGTCAGACTGCGGCATATCCCTTCAGGTATTATTGTTTCATGCCAGCAAGAGCGCTCCCAGTTACAAAACCGCGAACGTGCGATGAAAATGTTGAAATCTCGCTTGTATCAAAAACGTCGCGAAGAGGAAGAAGCCGCCAAAGCCGCAATCGAAGGCACAAAAAAGAAAATCGAATGGGGTAGCCAAATCCGCTCATATGTTTTTCAGCCTTACACAATGGTCAACGACCACAGAACAGAGTATAAGTCCTCGGATATTCATTCCGTTATGGATGGCGATTTGGATGAATTTATTAAAGCTTATTTGCTTTCAGGATTGTAAATTAATCATTAAATAACAGTCAGCCGATGAAAAGAACTGCAGTCATAATGGCAGGCGGAACCGGCGAAAGGTTTTGGCCGCTCAGCCGCAAAACGACGCCCAAGCAGCTATTGCCGCTGGTATCGTCGAAAACTATGCTCGAAGATGCCGTCGAGCGTGTCTCCGGCATAATTCCGCCGGAGGATGTCTTTATCGTTACCAGCAAGTTGCTTCAGCAGCCGATTCGCAGCGTTTTGAAAAATGTGCCGCCGGAAAACGTCGTCGCCGAGCCTTGCAAACGCAATACTGCGCCCTGCCTTGCTCTTGCTGCGGCTTTCATCAAAGCCAAATACGGCAAAAATTATATCGACAGAGACATTTCAATAGCCGTATTGACCGCAGACCATTCTATTCAACCCAAATGCGGATTTGAAGCGACTATTGCCGCCGCGCTCGATTATGTCGAAGAAAACGACGCAATATCAATTATCGGCATAACCCCGACTCGTCCCGATACCGGCTACGGTTATATCGAGCTTGGAAAGGTTGTTTCGCCCGAAAACAGCCTCTGTACTATTCATCAAGCCGTATCTTTCAAGGAGAAACCTGATATTGATACTGCGTGCGCTTACTTGGAATCCGGCAACTACCTTTGGAACGGCGGTATGTTTTTTTGGCGGCTCGATACTTTCATCAAGCAAATGAAGCAAACCCTGCCCGAAGTTGGCACACGTATCAATGAACTATCATCTTGGCTCGAAAATTCCGTCAATATTGCGATTGAAGGCTCACCGCTTGAAATCGAGCCACTTTTCGATTCTTTTCCGAATATATCGATTGATTACGGTTTAATGGAAAATGCTGAAAACATTGTAGCTGCAGCAGCCCTTTTCGAATGGGACGACATCGGCTCGTGGGATGCGCTGGCTAGAACAAAAACGGCAGATTCCGACGGAAATATCATTGTCGGCGACGCTGCCGTGGTCGATTGCCAAAACGCGATAATTTACAATGATTCCAATGATTCAGATGGCATTGTCGCATGCCTTGGCGTCGATAACATCGTCGTTGTCCGTACCGACGACATTACTCTTGTCATACCCAAAGACCGTGTCCAAGACTTGCGCTCGTTGGTAGCGAAAATACGCAGCTCAGGCGCAGAAAAATGGCTTTAAATCGTCTCAGCGCCGCTATACGAGCGCTTTTCGCTGATGAAAAGCATAGATACTTGGCGCTCGGTCATGCTTTTTATGCCCTTTTTCTGATATTTTCTATTATTTTTTACCGTGAGCGATTATTTGCCGACGGTTCTCTCTATTTCTTCAATATCGTAAACTACGGCGAAGCGCTGATGCCTCATTGGAGGCTTACCGCGTTTATTCCCCAAATACCTGCGCTGGCAGCCAATGCTCTAAATTTCAATATAAACGCTACTGCAGTCGCTTTTTCACTTGGTTATGCCTCTTTCTTTTATTTAGGCTTTATTGTTATTGCCTATGTTTACGGAAAACCGCAACAGGGTATGATTATTCCGATTGCTCTGTCTTTGTTTATGTCTCACGGATTCTTTTGGCAAGTTTCGGAAATGGCTTTGGCTCTTATTTTTGCCTCTTTGCTATTAACGCATATTGATAATGTGGTGAACAAGGAGAAAGTCGGAATACTTGATTATTTAATTTCTTTTCTCTGGGTTACGCTGTGTCTTTTCTCTCACAATGCAGCTATAGCATTGATAGTCTTTATTACTATATTTACGTTTATAAAATATAAAACCCAGCATTTTGCAAGTATTGCAATTCTTTTAATTTCACTATTAATCTTCGCTTTAAAAATCGTATTCCTAAAGAGCGATTATGAATCGATGCGTTTTATGTCGAATTGCTCCGGTTTCGATTCATTCTACTTAATAGAGTTGCTGTGGTATTTCATTTCAGGAAAAATAATCTTTTCTTTTGCAGCTCTGTTTGTAATATACAAATTCTTAAAACAAAGGAACTTTACAGCTTTATCGACAATTTCGATTGCGTTTATTGTATGGATAATATCTGTCAATACAGCCTTCAGAGCGGTTTACGACCATTTCTACA